>JANPAP010000391.1:0-1599 GCA_031429975.1 Chitinophagaceae bacterium | reverse complement strand
CATCCTGGCTATGGTTTTTTAGCTGAGAATGCAAAATTTGCACAGATATGTGCCGAGTCCGGCATTAAGTTTATTGGACCAACTCCCGATATGATTAATAAAATGGGAGATAAGATTACTGCCAAGCAAACAATGATTGCTGCAGGTGTTCCTGTTATTCCCGGAATTGATGGGTTATTGGAAAGTGTGGAGCATGCTAAAGAATCGGCCAAAATAGTGGGCTATCCTGTAATATTAAAAGCAACCGCAGGTGGTGGTGGTAAAGGTATGAGGGTAGTATGGGCCGAAGAAGATATCGAAAAATCTTTTGACGCTGCTAAAACTGAAGCCGCAGCTTCTTTTAAGAATGATGGAATCTATATGGAAAAATTTGTGGAAGAACCACGCCATATCGAAATACAGGTAGCCGGTGATCAGTTTGGAAATGTTTGTCATTTGAGTGAAAGAGATTGCAGTATCCAACGCCGCCATCAAAAGTTGGTTGAAGAATCGCCTTCGCCATTTATGACCGATGAATTAAGAGAAAAAATGGGGGATGCTGCTATAAAAGCTGCCAGTGCTATTAATTATGAAAGCGTTGGGACCATTGAGTTTTTAGTAGATAAACATCGCAATTTTTATTTCATGGAAATGAACACCCGTATCCAGGTAGAGCATTGCGTTACCGAAGAAGTGATTAGTTATGATTTGATTAAAGAACAAATAAAAATTGCTGCCGGGCATAAAGTAAGCGGTAAAAATTATTATCCTCAAATGCATGCAATTGAATGCAGGATAAATGCAGAGGATCCCTATAATGATTTTAGGCCAAGCCCCGGAAAAATAACTGTATTGCATACTCCCGGCGGTCATGGGGTAAGGGTGGATAGTCATGTTTATGCAGGATATACCATCCCTCCATATTATGATAGTATGATTGGTAAATTAATTACGGTTGCACAAACCCGTGAAGAAGCCATTGATACCATGCACAGGGCCTTGAGTGAATATGTAATTGAAGGCATTAAAACGACCATCCCATTTCATTTAGAATTGATGGAAAATGAAGATTTCAGATCAGGAAATTTTACTACAAAATTTTTAGAAAGCTTTGAAATGAGAAAGCTGTAACTGTTAAAAATAAGGAATGAAATTTTTTATAAAATCATTCAAAAAAAATCTCTTTTGCAATCTGCAAAAGAGATTTTTTTTTACTTCAAATATTAAAAACTGTAAAAGCGTTTTTGTGCATTTTTAAAAATATATTTTGTCTCCTGTTTTTTAATCCAGTTAAAAAATCGGATTGTTGTTTTTAATTGTGTGTAATCTCTGTAATGCTGTTCAGACGCAGTGTTTAAGGGTGCAACTAAATTTATTTAAATAAGTAATAGTATTTATTACGTGCCTGTAGAAAGAACTCTACCTGTAAAAAATTGCACTACTATTTTATTCAGAATATTCTACTATTTTGATAAAAAACTTAAAAATTATTTTAAATTTTTTTATGATTTTTTTTGATTAAAAATTATGGAAAACTAAAAGTATAAAAAAATAATTAGCATAAAAGGAAATTGGGTTTAAAATAACAAATAGAAACTTTTCCACATCGACAAACTTAAA
>JANPAP010000390.1:0-2524 GCA_031429975.1 Chitinophagaceae bacterium | reverse complement strand
AAAAATTATGCAGGAGTTTTTATGCCCGGATTTAAGGAATGGAAATCGGATTATAACCCTTCGGAAACCGGGCTATTATATGTAGATCATTGCGTAGGAAATGTGGGTTGGAACCAGATGAATCCCTGGGTAAAATATTATGAAGAGGTGATGGGTTTTAAAAATATTTTAAGTTTTGATGATAAGGATATTTCAACCGAATACTCTGCGTTGATGAGTAAAGTAATGAGCAATGGAAATGGCTTTGTAAAATTTCCTATTAATGAACCCGCCGAAGGCAAAAAGAAAAGCCAGGTTGAAGAATACCTGGATTTTTATAATGGCGAAGGCGTGCAGCATGTGGCCATTGCAACAGCTGATATTGTAAAAACAGTTAGGGATTTGGAATCGAGAGGAGTGGATTTTTTAAAAGTACCCGACAGTTATTATGATTCTGTTTTAGACCGTGTTGGAAAAATTGAGGAAGACCTGTCACCACTAAGGGAACTAGGTATTTTAATTGACCGGGATGAAGAAGGTTACCTGTTACAGATTTTCAGCAAACCTTTGGAAGACAGGCCCACTTTGTTTTTCGAAATCATTCAACGCAAAGGAGCCAAGAGTTTTGGTAAAGGAAATTTTAAAGCATTATTCAAAGCATTGGAAAGAGAGCAGGATGCAAGGGGTAATCTTTAATTAAAAAATACCATACAGCATTAAAGAAATACTAAAATAGAAATTAATTGTTTTTTTGATTTTATATTTGTCTCTACTTCCTTAATTATTGTACCCAGTTGATGTTATAATAATGTACCCGATCAAATTAATTTATACATGAAATTTGCTTTTTATAAAATATTTTTTTGTTGCCTGGCAGTAGGTGTTTTTTCAACATCCATTGCTCAATCCAATTCGGTTGGTTTGTTGAAATCAGCTGGAAGAAGTATGGGCTTATTTTCAAAAGTGGAAGATTCATTAAGAAAGCAATTTGAAGAAAAAAAATTAGCATGGCCTCCCAAAGAAATGTTTGTCCGTAGTTTTAAATACGACCGTCAGTTGGAAGTTTGGGTAAAGGGTGATGCAAAAGAACCGTTTAAACTTTTTAAAACCTACCGGGTTTGTATGCAAAGTGGCAGTATTGGCCCAAAGCGGATGGAAGGCGATTACCAGATGCCGGAAGGGTTTTATTATATCAACGAATTTAATCCCAACAGTAATTTTCATCTGGCATTAGGATTAAATTATCCCAATGCATCCGATAAGGTTTTAAGCGATCCCAATCATCCGGGAGGGGCCATTTATATTCATGGCAATTGTGTATCTACAGGCTGCATTGCCATCAGTGATTTGCCAATTGAAGAATTGTATGTGTTGGCCTCTTATGCCAAAGAACAAGGACAGGATTTTATACCGGTACATGTTTTTCCGGTAAAATATAATGTAAAAAAATCGTTCGAATACCTGGCCGAAACCACCAAAGAAAATCAACCACTTCAAAAATTTGCCATAACCCTGCAGGAGGCTTACAATTATTTCGAGGAGAAAAAGCAACTGCCACTTATTATGGTAAATAAACAAGGGCAGTATATTATTAATTAAAAAGTCAAAAGTCAAAACCCAAAACTCTTAAACTTCATTTCAACATTTGTTTTATAATTGAGCAGATTCCTCGTTCCTCGGAATGACAGCAAAACTCCTTTCAACATTTGTTTTATTATTGAGCAGATTCCTCGTACCTCGGAATGACAGCAAAACTTATTTCAACATTTGTTTTATTATTGGGCAGATTCCTCGTTCCTCGGAATGACAGCAAAACTCATTTCAACATTTGTTATTTATTGAGCAGATTCCTCGTTCCTCGGAATGACAGCAAAACTTAAAACTTAAAACCTATAACTTAATACTCTTAACTCTTAATTCCTCCTCTAGTCTTTCAATAATATCTGTATCGTTTCTGTTGTTTGTTGTGTTAATACAGCCGTTTTTCCTTTCGTTAATTTTTTAACTATCTCATCATTAAAATGACGAACGGTTAACAGGTTGATATTTTTTTCTACCTGCACATCAAAAATTTCACTGGCCGCAATGGCAAGTTTTTCAATCTTTTCCAACTTATCGTCAAAGCTACACAACAGGCTGATAGCGCCACTTTGAATAATATTGGGCCGTATTTTTATGGACGCAAATAATTTGTATAAATGACCGATACCTGTTTCGCCGATAAATGAAAAATCACGGGTACTAATTTTTAATAAAACCTGATTTTCTTTTAGTACAATAATTGGCGGTAATTGATGAACCGGTTTATTGCTGATAACCGTGCCTTTTAAATTGGCATCTAAAAAACATTTTACATGCAGGTTGATATTTTTATTTTGCAGCGGCTTAATAGTTTTGGGATGAATTACTTGAGCACCATAATAAGCCATTTCAATTACCTCGGTAAAACTGAGTTCACTTAAAAAGATGGCGTCGGTAAATTTTTTGGGATCGGCATTCATAACACCTTCCACATCTTTCCAAATACTAAGGCTTTCGGCATCCA
>JANPAP010000389.1:0-25005 GCA_031429975.1 Chitinophagaceae bacterium | reverse complement strand
TGAGGCTGCTGATGTGGAAGATCAAATGTTTAAAAAAGATTTGAAGCACCGCATCCTCTCCCTCGAAGAGGAAGAAGGATGGTGAGGCTGCTGATGTGGAAGATAAAATGTTTAAAAAAGATTTGAAGCACCGCATCCTCTCCCTCGAAGAGGAAGAAGGATGGTGAGGTCTATTAATAAAAAAAATCACCACTACATTTTTGTAGCGGACAAAAAAAAAGATATGAGTAAAACAGTAAAATGGGTATTAATCAGCGTTGGAATATTGCTGGTTGCTTTAATTGGATTAAAAGCAGCAGGCGTTTTTGGTAAGGATGAAGGCACCAAAGTAACTGCTGAAAAAGCACAACTACGTACTATTATTGAAGTGGTAAATGCCAGTGGAAAAATTTATCCAGAAATAGAAGTTAAACTCAGTCCGGATATTAGTGGTGAGATAACCGAATTAAATGTTCAAGAAGGCGATTCGGTAAAAAAGGGGCAGGTTGTTGCCCGTATTTATGCCGACATTTATAGCATTCAGGCAAACCAGGCTGCCAGTGGCGTTACACAAAGTCAGGCGCAGGTTGCTAACTCACAGGCAGCATTAGACGCTTTGAAAGCGCAAATGGAGCAAACAGAAAAAACTTTTGCCATGCAGAAAAAACTGTATGATGAAAAAGTAATCAGCCGAAACGAATTTAATGTTGCCGAGTCGGCTTATAAAACAGCACAGGCAAATTACAACGCAGCCAAGCAGGGTATACGTGGTGGCCAGGCGGCAGTGCAAAGTGCACAGGCAAGTTTGGCAAAAGCCAATAAAGATTTAAGTAGAACAGCCGTATTAGCTCCCATGGATGGTGTGGTAAGTTTGATGAATGTAAAAAAAGGCGAAAGAGTGGTAGGTAGTAATATGATGGCAGGGACAGAAATGTTACGAATTGCCGATATGAGCAAAATTGAAGTAAGGGTAGATGTTGGCGAAAGCGATATCCCAAAAGTGCATTTGGGCGATAGTGCTATTGTTACGGTGGATGCATACAACGAAAGAAAGTTTAAAGGAATTGTAACACAAATTGCCAGCAGTAATAACGGTGCCGCATCGCAAGCAGCACTTGCAAATACCAGTACCGATGTTACCAATTATAAAGTTTATGTAAGGTTGTTGAGTGAAAGTTATGCCGATTTATTAGGCAAAAGAACTTTTCCTTTCAGGCCGGGAATGAGCGCCAGTGCCGATATACAAACAAAAACACACAGCAATGTAATCAGTGTTCCTATTAATGCCGTTACGGTTAGGGATAAAAATGACAGCACAAAAACTTCTAAAAAGAAATCAGATGCAGAGGAAGATAAATTATCAAAGCCTGCATCAAATCCAGATGAATTGGATGTAGTTGTTTTTATTATTGATAAAGACGGAGTAGTTAAAAAAGTAAAAGTTAAAACCGCCATTCAAGACATAAATAATATTGAAATTACCGCAGGATTAAAAGAAGGCGAAATGGTAATTACCGGCCCTTATGATTTAGTAAGTAAAAAATTAAAAGAGAAAGACAAAGTGAAAGTGGTGGAAAAAAAGGAATTGTTTGAAAAAGCAAATTAATCATTTTTAACGCCCAATAATTTATATAACAACTTTTCAATTTTTTGAAGAGTTGTTTTTATTTATAAGAAATTTTATCGTGAAATATTTTATCGTTACCCTGCTTTTAATATCGGGTTTTTGCAAATTTGCAGATGCCCAAACTGTTAACATCCATCTTCAACTAAATAGTAAAACTGTTGATACTTTTCCAAGAGCAACTATTCAAATGTTTTCAGTTCCTGATTCGGTAAAACTGTTTACTCAAATTGCAAATAAAAACGGAAATATTTTCTATGTAAAAACTTCCGCAGATTACTTAATTAAAATTTCTGCAGTTGGGTTTGAGTCTGTAGAAAAACCAATAACAGTTACTGATAAGGCATTGTCGATTTCAATTGACCTGAATAGAAATATTAAAGGCTTGGAGGAAATAAAAGTTGTTCGTAGAAAATCTTTAGTGAGGGAAGAAGATGATAAAACGATTGTAGATGCTGAACCCTTGGCTAATAGCAGCAGCAACGCCTACGAAGTGTTGGAAAAATCGCCGGGCATTATTGCTGATCAGGATGGCAATATTTATCTCAGCAGTATAACAGCAGCTACCATACAAATTAATGGCAGGGATGTAAAATTGAGTGCAGCTGATCTGGCATCCTTATTAAAAAGTTTACCTGCAAACAGTGTAAGCAAAATTGAAATTTTACGAAATCCATCTGTTAAATATGATGCAGCCAGCAGCGGCGGTATTGTAAATATTGTTTTAAAAAAAGGTATAAAAATTGGCGCCAGTGGCAGCATGAATGTGGGTTATTTTCAGGGAGTACACAACACAAAATTTGCAGGTTTTAATATCAATAAAGGTGGGCCAAAAGTAACCAGTTATTTGTCGTACCAACAAACAGAAAAAAATAATTTTGAAGAATTAAATTCAATCCGGCAGCTTTCAGTAAGCAATGCGGCATTATCTCAAAATGCCAAAACAATTTACCCATCAACCAATAATTATATTGGCGCCGGTGCCGATATTACAATCAGTAAAAAAATAAATGTGGCATACGATTTAAGAATCAGTGCCAACGATAATAGAAGTGATGCCGTAAACAATATTAATATTATCGATCAGCAAAGCCTTGCTGTTAATGGTAAAAATGCTTCGGCTATAAAAAACAGGAACAGCTCTTTGTATCTGGGTAATAATATTTCAGGAAAATTTAAAATTGATACGCTGGGAAGTGAGTGGACCATGCAGGTTGATTTTAACCGGTACAATTATAATAACGAGCAGTTATATAATAACTATTTATACCTGCCTGCAAGTCCTACACTTTTTGGCAATGGAAAAAATAAAAACAATAAAAATATTTTTTCGCTGCAATCAGATTTGGTTTTGAAATTGAAAAAAGGCATCACATTAGAAACGGGTTTTAAAGCAATTGTTTCTAACAGCAATAACAGTGCAGCCTACTTTTATCAAAAGGCAAATTCGGGCATACAGGTCGATCCATATCAAACCAATACTTTTAAATACAGGGAGTCCATCAGTTCGGCATACTTGCAGGTTTCAAAAAAAATTGCCGGCTTTACCATTAAGCCAGGCCTGCGTTTGGAGGCAACCAATATTGAAGGGCGGCAGTTATTGCCAAAGGATACTTCGCTTTCTATTAAACGAACCGATGTATTTCCATACCTCTACCTGCGTCATAAATTGTTGCGGCTTTTTGGTTTTGAATTAAATGGAAATGCCATCATTCGCCGAAGCATAACAAGGCCTTATTATGAAATACTGAATCCTTATCCTAAGTATATCGATCAATATCTTTTTGATATTGGCAATCCCAACCTGCAACCACAATTTACTAACAACTACGAGTTTAATATTACAGCAGCCGACATTACTATATTTTCAGTTGGCGTAAATAATACCAAAAATATTTTCAGCAATATTACCATCCAGGATGATGCTACCGGTATTGCCTACCGTACCTACAATAATTTGGGAAGCAGCAAAGAAGTGTATCTGCGGTTTGTAGGTGGATTACCACCCGGCGGAAAATATTTTTTTTATGCAGGTGCCCAACAAAACATCAACAGCTATGATGGCTTTTACCAAAATAAACCGTTATCCTATAAGCGAAGCAGTTGGGTGTTTTTTATGTATCATAATTTAAAATTAAACCCAACACTTAATGTAACTGTTAATGGATTTATGCGATTAAAAGGCCTTCAAAATTTTTATGAGTTAAACTCATTTGGCGCATTAAATATGAGTATTAATAAAAGTCTGATGAATAAAACGGCCAACTTAATTCTATCATTTAATGATATTCTTTTAACCAATCAAACAGCATTTACATTACAACAAGGCAATGTAAATGCTTCCGGAACAAGGGTGAATGATACCCGTAGAGTAGGGCTTACATTCCGTTATAATTTTGGAATAAAACCAAGAGAGGAAAAGAAACAACTGTTTGAACAACCCACCGAAAGCAAGGAAAATTAATTCCTAGTAATTAATTTTTTAAATGGAAATTGCTTACAGCTTTATTTAAAGCAATCAATAAATAACATACATTTACAGTAACAAAATCCTGCTCTTAACTACAATAATCAGGATTTTGTATGGATCCATTTTACCTATTAAAAACTTATTTTAAACCAATCCTCTTTTTTATTTATCAAATAAAATGTTATGGGTTCAAAATTTACTTTAAAAGTTTGGAGTGTTTATTTTGTTGCAATGTTGATTGTTCAAATCGGTATTTCGCAAAATTCGGTGTTGGTAAATTTTGGAAGTAATACCTGTACCAATTCTACCCTACCCAATTTTTCATTAATAAAAAATCCATTATCTGGCAATCCTGTGTTGCTGGCCAATTGCGATTTGGCTGCACAGCAATCGGATTACTTCAGTGTTTTTATTGCATACAATCCAAAAAACAATAAGCTTTATGTTGCCGATATTCGGTCGGGAACACAAACTAAAATTTGGGTATTGGATATTGGCCTGCCTTTAAATATTACCTGCCCACTAACTATACCGGTTACCCCAACCTATACCTATACTTATGTTTCCAATAATTTTGAATTTGATAATAATGGCGATCTGTGGTCCTTTTCAAATTATAACAGCAGCACCGGCCAGTGCAATATGGATAAGTTTGATGTAAATACCGGCACGGTAATCAATACAAGAATCCTGCAATTTCCTGCAGGTAATTTTCCTACAACCATCAGCAGCGGCGACCTGACTATTTTGCCCAATGGCCGCATGTTTGCAAGTTTAGGTAGCGGCACCTGCCGCTTGTACGAAATAAATAATTACAGCAGCACCAGCGGCAATGCATCTGCAAATTATCTGGCAACACTACCTAAAGATTGTTATGGCATTGCTTACTTAAATGGCATACTGGAGCTTACCGGATCTGATTTTACGAATACCTGTTACTACTACGATTATAATATTTCTACCAATGTATTGGGTTCTGAAAAAACATTTCAAAACGGACAGTCGCCCATTGATAATACCAGTTTTACACCATCAATTGGCAGCACCAAAAGATTATTAAGTGCTACAAAAATTAATAGCAATACTGCCGATCTTACGTATGAAGTGTATGCCGAAAATATGGGAAATGTTATCCTGAATAATATCAATGTTACCGATGATTTGGCAAAACCTTATGGCGCTTCCAATGTATCCAATGTATCAGTTTCTTTTGTGCCGGGTTCCAATGCAGCAGGGTTAACTTTAAATCCTTCTTATAATGGTACATCCAATACCAGCCTATTAAATAATGGACAAAACCTGCCGAATAAAATTTTATCGAATAGGGATTATTTTTTTAAAATATTAATTAATTGCAGAGTAACCAATTTAAACGCCAGCACCTATTTAAATTCGGCAATTGCAAAAGCTGATATTGGCTCGGGTAATTTGGCATCGCTGGTAAATGTTTCCGACTCTTCCAACAATGGTGATTCAACATTTATCGATCCAAATAAAAATGGAAATGCCGGCGATGTTGGAGAAAACATTCCAACACCTTTTGTGTTTGCAACTTTACCGGTAAAGTTTATAAATGTAACTGCAAGCTTGCAAAATAAAAATACGGCCACGGTTAAATGGCAGGTGGCAACACCGTTGGTAAATGCTGCAAAATTTGAAATAGAGTTCAGTCTGGAGGGCAGAACTTTTAAAAAATTGAGTGAGCTTTTTATAAATAATTTAAATGAAGCCAATTACCAGTTTACTCATCTAAATATTCCAGTTGGATATTTGTATTACCGGATAAAACAAATTGATACTGATGGCAGTTTTACTTACAGTAAAATTGTGTTACTTAATAATAAGTCGGGCAATAGTGGGTTTGTTATTTACCCCAATCCTGCCGGTAATACTATTTCGATAAGCGCTGCCGATTTTGTTGAAACGAGGGCTGTTATTGAATTGTATGATGCTGTTGGAAGATTGTTGGTTTCAAAAACAATGTCTTTATCTACAGAAGAAATTAATACTTCCTTATTGCCGGATGGTACTTACTTATTGAAAATTTTAAGTAAAGATTACAGCAGTTCACAAAAAATAATTGTGCATCATTAAAACAATATTATTAATAAAAAATGCCTGATATCTTCAGGCATTTTTTATTTACTCAAATAATTTTTCGGCTATCGCAACACTTTCAGTTTTGCCCACATCCACTAATTTATCACCGCTATGATTGTACCCGAAGATGGGATATTTTGCAGCAAGACTGAGATAGCTTTCGGTTAAAGAAAATTTTCCCCGCTGTGGAATTATATCAAAAACAGTTGGTTCAAAAACTGCTACGCAACTATATGCCATCGGGTGTAAATCGCCAACCCAGAATTTATTTGTTGTGTCAAGATTCGGTCCTTTAGTTTCACCTGTGCTGTTATTAACCCAGCCACAAAGCCGGTTGTTTTCATCCAATAAAAAATTTCTGTTTGATGGACGATTGGTAACTCCAAATGAAATCAATGCATTTTTTTCTTTATGAAATTGTAATAAATTTTGGAGATTCAGATTCGTTAAAAAATCAGCATTAAGTGTTATAAAGGGTTCGTTGTTTTGTAAAATCGGTTTTGCTTTTAATAAACCGCCGCCGGTTTCAAGCACTTCATCGCTTTCATTGCTGATGATAATATTGCTGCCCCAACCTTTGTTTTTTTCAACGGCTTCAATTATTTGATTCGAAAAATGATGCACATTTACAACCACATCTGTAATGCCATACTGCTGTAAATACTCAATATTTCGTTGCAATAAAGATTTGCCATTTACAAGGGCCAATGCCTTAGGATGCTGGTCTGTCCAGGGTTTAAACCTTGTGCCAAGGCCAGCTGCAAAAATCATTGCGTTCATATTTTTTTCCAGTTGTCTTTATTAATATGGGTAATATTTATTTTTACCTTGAATTTATTTCTCAGGTGCCGGGCAAGCGCTTCAGCAGCATACACACTCCGGTGTTGGCCACCGGTGCAACCAAAATTTATGCAGAGGTTTTCAAAATCTCTTTTGATATAATCTGTTACCGAAATATCAACCAAGCTGTATACACTGTTTAAAAAATCGGGCATTTTGGTTTGCTGTTCCAAAAAATCTTTTACAGGTTTATCGAGCCCCGATAAAGTTTTGTAAGGATCAAATCGTCCGGGATTTAAAATACCTCTCATGTCAAAAACAAATCCACCGCCATTTGAAGAAGTATCAATAGGGTATCCGTTTTTTATAAATGAAAAACTGTTGATGCTGATTTGCAATGGCGTTTCATCAGTTGCCTGCAGCGGTGTAAATTCTTCAATCACTTCATCGCTGGTGCATAGGTCCATAATTTTTTTAAATGTTGGTAATGCTATCCCAATGTTTTGATTGTTTACAAACCATTTTAAATTTTGTAAAGCAAGTGGAATGCTGGTTAAAAAATGTGCCTTCCTTTCAAACAAACCACGAAAACCATAAGCGCCCAATACCTGCAGCAGTCTTATTAATACGTAACCGTTGTATTGGCTTTTAAAAATTTCTTTGTTTAATGGCTGATCAATATTTTTTTCAAAAGCCTCTATATAATCATCCAGCAGTCTTTGTTTCCAATCATCACTCAGGTTGGCTTTTGCCTGCCATAATAGTGAAGCCACATCATATTGCGGTGCTCCTTTCATGCCACCCTGAAAATCAATAAAACAAATTTCATCCAAATCGGAAATCATAATATTGCGGCTTTGAAAATCCCGGAACATAAAAAAATGGTATTCGGAATGACTCAGGTAATTGCTGAGTGCCTCAAAATCATCTATCAATTTTTGTTTGTCGTAAGGCCTGCGTAAAGCATCCAGAAAATAGTATTTAAAATAAAGCAAATCGGCCATGATGGCTTGTTTGCCAAAAGATGTATTGGTGAGGCATTTAGTATAATCCAAACCTTCATGCCCTTGTACCTGCAATTTTGCCAATTGCGTAAGACTGTTTTTATAAAGCGAATAGATATAGTCATTGCATCCAATTAACTCCAGTTTATCCAGCAGTGAATTTGTACCGGCATCTTCCTGTATGTAGATTTTTTTATTATCGCTCACACATAACAACTGCGGCGTTGCCAGATTTTTTTTATGAAACTGTTCCGAAAAATAAATAAAGGTTTCATTTTCTTTTAAGTTATTTCCAATTGTAGCGATATAACTTTTACTTGCTGTTTGAATGCGGTAATATTGTCTTTCACTTCCGGCTTGTGGTAATTTGTCTATATCTGTAATAGCCGCATCTGTAAAGGATTTAAACAGTTCTCTCAGTTCTTTAAGTTGTTGTTCCATGAATGTTGTATTGCAGTAAAAATAACGCAATTCAATTAAACCCTGCTGTGGGTTTATTCTTGTAACCCGATATTTTTGTTTAGAAAATTGGTAGCAATCTTTGTTGCCACTAAGCATAATTGAGGTGCTTCCCTATTTTGGGTTCATTAAAAATTTCTGTAGTAATAAAGCTGATTTTTTAATTCGAATCTTACTTTCAAAATCCAATCTGGCAATGTATGCCGAGAATTCATAAACAGATACCGATGAAAATGGTACTTTTAAACAGCTGGAATAGTGGCAGCCTTTTTTTGCTTTCGTTTCCATTTTCCGTTATTCTTTATTCTTTCATACAGCGCAACATTCATCAACATCAGTAACATTCCATAAACCACATCCTCCAAAGGAATGGTTGAAATTTTAATACCCAGGTTTTGCGTTTTGTTATACAATACAACTGGGATTGAGGTTAAATAGCCATTCACTATTAAAAAAGGAATGAGCATTACCGAATAAGAAATGATAAAAGAAGTTGCATCAAAATATTTAAATATTTTTTTGTTAGCATAAATAAATAGGATGAAAAGTCCACAAAGAATAAATGTAACTGATGTATACAATTTGGCATGAAAATAAATACCGGCAATTATTAAAATGACCGCAAGTATTTTTAAAATCAAATCGTCTTTAGGTTGATTTTTAAGATTTTTGAAGTACACCCGGATGCATTCGTAAATAAATAAACAACTAAATGGTACAATAAAAAAGAACAAAATTTCTTCAATGGGAAGGTTGATAATTTTAAAACCAGTTATATAAATTGGATTAAAACTCCAAACAGCTTTTGCAGTAAAAATAATATCCCAGGTAATAAAAAACAAAGCTGGCAATAGCATTGCTTTAAAAACTGTTTCCCATTTTTTATTAAACTTAACCCGGTTGTCAAAACTTAATGCTACAGGTCCAATTACCGATGCAATCAAAATAAGGAAATAAGTATACTGTGGTTCCAATTGATAATATTAAAATTGAGAAGTAAAGCTATAAAAGTATAATTTTTTTATTTCTTTAATAGAGCATCAGTAATTAAATTGTAAGTATTACAAATACTTTTTTGTGTTCAAAGCAAACGCTGCTAATGAAAGCACAAATATTTTTTCCTATATATTTGTTCAACTCAAAGTAAATGCTGTTGTAATATGGCCAATCATTATTTAATAATCGGCGCCGGATTTTCCGGATCAGTACTTGCCAACCGGCTGGTAAATCAGACTGATTGCACAATTGATATTTGGGATGAACGCAGCCATGCAGCCGGTAATTGCCATACAGAAAGAGATACTACTACCAATATAATGGTGCATCAATATGGCCCACATATTTTTAATACAGATAAAAAAGCTATTTGGGATTTTGTAAACAGCTTTGCCGAATTCAGGCCTTATGTACACCGGGTAAAAGCCAACACTGGGAATGAAATTTTTTCGCTTCCCATTAACCTGCATACCATCAACCAATTTTATAAAAAATCATTTACTCCGGAAGAGGCAATAGTTTTTTTAGATTCCATAGCCGACAAAACAATTGGCGAACCTGCAAATTTTGAAGAGCAGGCATTGAAATTTATTGGCGCTGATTTGTACCATACTTTTTTTTATGGTTATACAAAAAAGCAATGGGGATGTGAACCAAGATTGTTGCCAGCATCCATTTTAAAAAGGATACCGGTTCGTTTTAATTATGATGATAATTATCACAATAATTTTTATACCGGCATTCCGGTTGATGGCTATTCGGCTGTAATGCAAAAAATGATTGATCATCCCTCCATCAATCTTTTTTTAAATAAAAAATTTACTGCGGCAGATGATGTAAGTAAATACAGCCATGTATTTTATACCGGCCCTATTGATGCATTTTTTAATTATGAGTTTGGAAGACTGGGATATAGAACCGTAGTTTTTGAAAAGCAATATGCTGCTGGCGATTTTCAGGGAACCACCCAAATAAATTTTTGTGATGAATCGGTGCCTTATACAAGGATTACCGAACATAAACATTTTACCCCATGGGAGCAGCATGATAAAACCATTTATTTTACCGAGTACAGTAAAGAAACTGCAGCAACCGATGAGCCGTTTTATCCGAAACGTTTGGCCAATGATATTGCGTTATTAAAATTGTACAGGGATAAAGCATTGCTACAAAATAGCGTTTCTTTTTTAGGTCGCTTGGCTACCTACCGATACATGGATATGCATCATGTAATTGATGAAGCCATGCAGTTTGCTGAAAAGTTTTTACAAAAATCTACAGCAAAACAATTGCTCCCCGTTTTTTCAAATAAGGAATCATTCGATAAAGAATAATTTAATCTGCTCTCCTATAATTTTTTTTGTTGCACAAGAGGTTTAATAAAATGCTGTTTCAGAGAATTTGAAAATTACTACTACAAATACAATAAACATTTTTCTATTGCGTTATACTGGTTGTTAATAGTATAATAATCCGAAAACCACCCCTATGGAAAAAGTAATAGCAGTTGTTGTTACCTACAACAGATTGCCACTCTTAAAAGATTGCGTTACTGCATTACGCAAGCAAACCCAACAGCCGGATGCTATTTTGATTATAAATAATGGCTGTACCGATGGCACAGAACAATGGGTTCAATCTCAAAATGATTTATTAATGATATCGCAGGATAATTGTGGATCCGGAGGTGGATTTGAAACCGGGATTAAATGGGCATACTGCAAAGGCTATTCATGGATTTGGTGTATGGATGATGATGGTTATCCAAAAGAAGATGCCTTGGAAAAAATTCTGGAACCGGAACTGGACAGGTTATACCTGAGAAATTGTGCAGTATTAAATAAAGAGGATAAAAAAAGTTTTGTTTGGAAAACAAAAAATTATAAAACAATTGATGAAGTTGATTGCAACCTGATTGAAGGAATCGGGCATCCATTTAACGGCACTTTAATACACAGGAATATTGTGGAAAGAGTAGGTGCGCCTAAACAATGCCTTTTTTTATGGGGAGATGAAACGGAATATTATTACCGCATAACCCGAAAAAATAAAATACCGGTTTGTACGGTAGCATCTAGTATACATTATCATCCGGCAACATCTTTTTCGTATAAAAAAGATTGGGATTTTGATAATGCATGGAAAATGTATTTCTATGTAAGAAACCGTTTTCATGTACACCAGTCAAAATTTAGTTTTAAACTTACCGCCTGGATAAACTACTGTTGTTTTTTAATTGGAATGATTGGCGTGATTTTGTTTTTTCAAAAAACAGATAAGATTAAAAAAATAGGCTTTCTTATATGGCCGGTATTTGATGCTTTCAGAAACGACTTTAGTGCTCATCCTTCAATGATACTTTCCAGGCTTTCGGATCATACCGGTATCAATGCCAAATCTTTTACCGGTTTAAATTTCAGGTATAATATCAATGCAATCAGTGCCTGGTTAACTCCCTTTAAAGCTAGGAGGGCAGCAAGTTTACAGGTAAAATAAAATAATTAGGGTTCGGTAATTTCAATGTTTTTTTCTAAAGCAAGCCTTGCTTTTCTTGTCTTACTTCTTTCGAGGATTAATACCAATGCAATAATATAAAAAGGCATGCAGGGAATCTTGTACCTTACCAGTGTTCCAAAGTTTAAAGTGGTAACACCTACAAACAATGCAAATAAAATTGCAAACAAAAAACAATACAATATCATCGGATCTTTTATTATTGAACCAATAAATTGAAACGGCCCCGATTTAAAAAATACATACACAGTAAACAACATCAGCGCAAGACTTTCAAAAGATGACAATAAGGTTGATATTTTTTTTGACTCCCATAAATAAGGCCTGAATAGTGTTGCTACAATGCCAGCCGGCGCAATTTTTAACAAGCTGCTGTTGGATCCATCAAATTCAACTCCCAAACTAAATGACGATTCGGCCAGGTCGGAAAGGTTGATAAAATTTTCCTGTGTATTTTTTACTGATGCAGCTAATTTATCCAAAGCCAGACTTCCCATTTCTTCTTTTAGCCTTCCTTCAATTACATAAAAACTTCCAGCCGATATTAAAAGTATCAGTACCAATAAAATTGCTCTTACTGCTTTTTGTTTAATATTTTTTAATGCCGAAAGAATTATAAAAAGTAATAAAAATGGAAGATAGGAAGCTAGAATATATGTTTTTACAAGTGCTAAAATGTATCCCGAAATTAAAATAATTATAAAGTTTTTTACAAGCGCTTCTTTTTTTACCAGCACTTTATAAATGGCATAGGTAAGCCATCCAATCATGCCGGTACAAATGGGGTCTTTTAAAATACCCGAACTCCAAAAAACAAATGTGGGCAGAAACAATATTGCAATGGCTAGCTGTTTGTGTAAATGTGGGTATTGCTCATAAAAAAATTTATATAACCGCCATACCCCACTAAATGAAATCATCGAAAAAATTAGGGTGATAACGCTGTAGCTGCCAAAACTAAAAAATGAAAGCACCGTTACCATCCTTGTTATAAAATAATTGCTTTCGCTATCAAAGTATCCTTTGTTAAAAGTGTCGGCCAATAAATTGTAATCAAAATCTTTTCCCGAAATAAAAAGCAGTTTGATATTGGTAAAATCTTTCAGGATAAGCTTTGTAATATTTATTCCTTCGGGATAATACAGGTAGGTAGAATCGCCTCTGGAAATATATACACTGAAAATTATAAATGCTAGGGTGCTTAGTATTTTTATCCAGAAACCTATGCGATGATATTTTTTTAAAACAGGGTCGGTAATTCGTTTTCTTCTTGCAGCAAAAAGCAAACTAAATAAAAGCACATAAAGCGGAAATAATATAATATCGGATAAACCCATGGTTTTATAAATGCAGTAACCTCAATAATTGAAGGCAAACAAATTTATCCTAAAATATGAATTGCTATTCAATTATATACAGTTATTTTGCTTTTACTAATTTCGTTGTATATGTGTGGCATTGCAGGTTCTGTAAATTTTAAAATATCGCATCAACAGGTTGATAAAACCATGTTGCATCGGGGGCCCGATGAGCAAAATGGTTTTACCATTGACAATATCGATTTCTATCACCTGCGTTTATCAATTCTGGATATTGCTGGTGGTGTACAACCCATGCACTTGGATAACCGTTATACCATTATTTTTAATGGGCAAATTTATAATTATGCTGAAATAAGAATTCAACTCAATCTAATTTGCCGCACTAATTCCGATACAGAGGTTTTGTTATTGCTGTACCAAAAGTATGGAGCCAAAATGCTGCATTACCTGGATGGTATGTTTGCTTTAGCCATTTACGACCGTATTGAAAAAACATTATTTATTGCAAGAGACCGGGCAGGAAAAAAACCATTGTATTATTATACCGATGCTGAAAAAATTATTTTTGCAAGCGAATTAAATTGTTTGAAAGGCTTGTTGCCACTGCAGGTTGCAACAGAAAATATGTATCATTATTTAAGACTGGGTTCGTTTTATAAACAACTAACACCTTATAAAAATGTAACAGAATTACAGGCAGGCTCCTACCTGTTGGTTGATTGCATTAGCCTGGATTATAAAGAAATCCGTTGGTGGGATATCAATACAATTTATCAACATCAAAATAACGAAACCTTTGAAACAAGCTTGGAAAAAACGGATGCCTTTTTACATGAAGCAATTAGAAGAAGAGTTGAGTCATCTGATTTGGAAGTAGGAAGTTTTTTAAGTGGTGGTATCGACAGCGGATTGGTAACTGCCATTGCCAGTAAATATAATAATTCATTAAAAACATTTACCGTTTCGTTTGAGGGGGAATATGATGAAGCCCCATTGGCAAAATTAGTTGCCGATAAATATCAAACCCAGCATACGCAGATCAAAATTTGTTTTAAAAATTTACAAAATGATGTTGAAAAAATTTTGTGTAATTATGGTGAACCATTTTTCGATAGCTCTGCAATACCCAGTTATTATGTAAGTAAAGAAGCAAAAAAACATTTAACAGTTATATTAAATGGAGATGGTGCCGATGAACTTTTTGGCGGTTACAGGCGCTATGTACCCTTTGCCCAATATGATTTTTTTAAGCCTAATGCCTTAATAAAAAATGCGGCTAAACTTACCCGTAATATGTTGCCGACTTCCGAAAATAAAAAATCAAACTATAATTATTTTTATCGGTTGGCATCGCTTGCATCAAAAGATAACCTGCATATTTATTTATCGGCAGGGGTTGATATTCTGGAAGATTATGAGCAACATTTATTGCATCCACCGCAAGGCTATCTGGATATAATCCAACATGATTTTGATGCAATTGCAACGGCTGATATAAGTGGCTTGAAAAAAATAATGAACATGGATTTTAACTGCAATTTATTTAGTGATTTGCTGGTTAAAATGGATATTGCAAATATGGCCAATTCACTAGAAGGCCGCAGCCCATTTTTAAGTAAAGAACTGCTGGAGTATACACCAGGCATGAGAGATGGGTACAAGATTAAAGGGAAAACAACAAAATATTTGTTGCGGCAATTGGCAAAAAAATATTTACCCGAGCAATTGATCAATCAACCCAAACGGGGTTTTGAAATTCCTTTAAGAAATTGGATGGACAATGAATTAAAGGAAATTGTTTTTGATTATATGGGAGCTAATGATTGTTACAGTCAACATTTTATTGACAAAAAATTTATTGAAGGACTTTTAAAAAAACGCATAAAAATTTCAGCAGAAAAAAGAGCAAAAATTTTATGGACTTTATTTAGTCTGGAAGTATGGCATAAAAAAGTTTATCAAAATAAATAAGTTTATCTAACCCAATTCGGGGATCTTACATTCAATTATTTAATTGCCAGTTTAAACAAAAGCTTTAAAGTTTTGTAATAGTAGAATAAAACCGCTTCGTTTCAATGCATTCATTTACTATAAAAGATTTAGAAAACATTTCGGGCATCAAAGCTCATACTATTCGCATTTGGGAGCAGCGTTATCAGTTTTTAAAACCTTGCCGAACCGATACCAATATCCGTTATTACAGTAATGAGGAGTTAAAAAAGTTATTGAATATTGCTTTGTTAAATAAGTATGGGTATAAAATTTCGCATATCGGAAAAATGCAGGAATGCGAATTGAAGGAAAAGATTTTGGCGCTTTCAAACCTGCAGGCACAGCAAGAGCGGCTTGTAAACGACCTGATTCAATGCATGGTTGATTTGGATATGCAACGGTTTGAAACGATACTTGATAATTATATTGTTGCCCGTGGAATTGAACTTACCATTACACAAATCATTTTTCCCTACCTTGATAAAATTGGAATTCTTTGGCTTACCAATCATATTAATCCGGCGCAGGAACATTTGATTTCAAACATCATCCGGCAAAAATTAATTTTAGGAATTGAAACCGTTAAAGCATCTAAAAAAATTAATAAAACAATATTGTTGTTTTTGCCCGAATCTGAATTTCACGAATTGGGACTGTTGTTTGTTTCTTATTTACTTAAGAGTAGAGGGGCGTCGGTAATTTATCTGGGTGCCAGTATTCCATTGGATGATGTTGCGTATGTTGTAAAATATAAAAAGCCCGATTATCTATATACCCATCTAACGGCTGTTGGCCTTAAATTTAATTTCGAAAAATTTATACAATTGTATTCCAAAAAATTGCCTGCAACGCCTTGCATTATTTCTGGTAATCTTACCAATGATTATGAAAAAAAAATACGGCCTCCTTTAAAATTTAAAAAATCATTTACCGAAGTAATGGAATTTATTGAAGGGCTTTAAAAGCCTTTTTTTTATGTTCATTATTCATGCTAAAAAAAATTCATCTCTGGTAGAGCTTGGTTTATTTATGAAATAATTATGAATCGGGTTTTAAATATTCAATTATTTTGTTTAACTTTATGTCTAATAAGTTAAACAAATATTATGTCAACAATCGAATTCAATAAACTATTACTCAACAATACAGAGTTTTTAAAACCTTTTGCAATAACACTCACCAGAGATAATGAAGTGGCCAAGGATCTGTTGCAGGAAACGGTTTACAGGGCATTAGCCAATCAAGAAAAATATAATGTTGGTACAAATATTAAAGCCTGGTTGTATACCATTATGCGTAATATTTTTATCAATAATTACAGGCGCAAATCAAAGCAGCAAACGCTTTTTGATAATACCCCCAATGATTTTTTATTAAACTATAACCAGGTAACTATTCCCAATAGTGCAGAAAGTGTTCTTGGTTTAAAAGAAATCCAAACTGCTCTTCAGCAAATTCCTCAAATTTTCCGTAATCCATTTATGTTGTATTTTGAAGGTTATAAGTATCATGAAATAGCAACGATGCTGAAGGAACCACTGGGTACCATAAAAAGCAGGATACATTTTGCAAGAAAATTATTAAAAGAGCAGATAAAGCGCAATTGATAATTTCTCATTTTCATTTTAAAAAAACGAATTGTTTGGTTTGAAAAAAGCCTTGATAATAGGAAGCGGTTTTGCCGGAATGTCGGCAGCATGTTTTTTAGCAAAAGCTGGATGGCAGGTAACTGTAATTGAAAAAAATAATCAACCGGGAGGCAGGGCAAGGCAATTAAAAAAAAATGGATTTACATTCGACATGGGCCCCAGCTGGTATTGGATGCCTGATGTTTTTGAACGATTTTTTAATTGCTTTGAAAAAAAAGTTGCTGATTATTATCAGTTGCAACGCTTAGATCCTTCTTACCGGGTTTACTGGCCTGAAGAAGAAATGAATATCCCCGCCAACTACGATTCACTAAAAACTTTGTTTGAAAATATAGAACCCGGAAGTGGAAATGCTTTGGATAAATTTATGAGTGAAGCAGCTTATAAATATGAAGTGGGGATTAATAAACTGGTTCATAAACCCGGTCAATCTGTAACAGAATTTATGGATTGGGAATTGCTGAAAGGCGTAATAAAACTGGATGTGTTTACCTCAATGAAAAAACATGTAGGTAAGTATTTTAAAAATAAAAAATTGCAACAGCTGTTAGAATTTCCGGTGTTGTTTTTAGGTGCCTTGCCACAAAATACGCCTGCTTTATACAGCTTGATGAATTATGCTGATATCAAATTGGGCACTTGGTATCCACAGGGTGGCATGTATAAAGTTGCAAATGGAATGTATACACTTGCAAAAGAATTGGGCGTACAATTTTATTTTAACCACAGCGCACAAAAAATTTGTATCGAAAATAAAATTGCAAAATCTGTATTGGCACTTAATGAAAAAAATGAAGCTGTAAATTTTATGGCAGATATTGTAGTTGCTGCTGCCGATTATCAATTTGTAGAAACCAATTTATTGCCAGCATCCAGCAGATCGTATTCCGAAAAATATTGGAATACGAGAGTGATGGCACCCTCCTCCATTTTATTTTATGTGGGCATCAACAAAAAACTAAAAAATGTGTTGCACCATAATTTGTTTTTTGATGTAAGTTTTGAAAAACATGGAAAAGAAATTTACAATAATCCCCAATGGCCTAGCGAACCTTTATTTTATGTAAGTGTTACATCCGTTACTGATAATTCAGTTGCTCCCGAAGGGCACGAAAATTTATTTTTTTTGATTCCTGTAGCAGCAGGCCTTACGGGAGACACTGAGGAATTAAGAGAACACTATTTTAATGAGATATTGAAACGATTTGAAGAAAAAACCGGCGAATTCATCAGGAATGCTATTGTTTATAAAAAATCGTTTGCAACCAGAAATTTTATTGAAGACTATAATTCTTATAAAGGCAATGCTTACGGGCTGGCCAATACTTTATTGCAGACGGCATTTTTAAAGCCAGCTATCAGAAGTAAAAAAATTAAAAATCTTTTTTACTGCGGACAGCTTACCGTTCCAGGGCCAGGAGTGCCGCCCAGCCTGATTAGCGGTGAAGTAGTTGCAAAAGAAGTAATTAAATATTTTGGGTAATTACTTAACAAAGAAGTTTAAAAAATGATTCTAAATAATTTTAAAAAGAAGTAATAAACAAATGGATTTATTTCATCAACTCAGCGAACAATGCAGTAAGGCAACTACTGAAAAATACAGTACATCGTTTAGTAGTGCAATAAAATTATTGCAGAAAGAGCTTCGGCCACATATTTTTAATATTTATGGTTTTGTTCGATTTGCTGATGAAATTGTTGACAGTTTTCACCAACATGATAAAGCTATATTGTTGGCAGAATTTAAAAGAGAAACCTTTTTTGCCATTGAAAGAAAAATAAGCCTGAACCCAATATTGCATAGTTTTCAATTAACCGTTAATCACTACAATATCCCACTAGATTTAATTCATTCTTTTTTTAAATCGATGGAAATGGATTTAAAAAAAGAAAGCTATTCTGGCAATGATTACAAAGAATATATTTATGGAAGTGCCGAAGTGGTAGGGCTGATGTGTTTGATTGTTTTTTGCGAAGGCAATATGGAAATGTATAACCGCTTGCAACCATCTGCTCAATCTCTGGGTGCCGCATTTCAAAAAGTAAATTTTCTAAGAGATGTAAAATCCGATTATCAACAATTGAATCGTATTTATTTTCCCGGAGTTGATTTTAAAAATTTCAGCAGCCAGATGAAAATGGAAATTGAATCTGATATTGCCACTGATTTTAACAATGCCTTTATAGGCATTGTTAACTTACCTGTAAATTCAAAGTTTGCTGTGTATGTAGCCTATAAATATTATTTATCCTTGTTTAAAAAAATTAAAAGGACTCATGCAGGAAACCTGCTTCAAAAAAGAATTCGTATACCTGCATATATAAAAGCAATCATTGTTGCAAAGGCCAGTATCAAAGGCCAGTTAAATATGTTATAAGTAAACAAACAGTATGGAAATAATTTTAGTTGATGAAAAAGATAACCCAGTAGGGGTTATGAATAAAATGGAAGTTCACCAAAAAGCCATACTGCACAGGGCTTTCAGTATTTTTATTTTTAATGAAAACAATGAAATGCTTTTGCAAAAACGGGCTACCCAAAAATACCACAGCGCCGGTTTATGGACGAACGCCTGTTGTAGTCATCCCAAACCAGGAGAAGAAACCTTGACTGCAGCAAAAATAAGATTGCAAGAAGAAATGGGTTTTTGTACAAATCTTGTTAAAGTATTTGATTTTATTTATCAAACCGAATTTGAAAATGGATTGGTAGAACATGAATTTGATCATGTGTTTATAGGGTATTACAATGCCGCTGTTTTCCCCAATCCGGATGAGGTTAGTGAATATTGTTTTATGTCATTAATTGAAATTGAAAAATCAATTCAATCAAATCCATTGCAATATACCGAGTGGTTTAAAATTGCAATTCCAAAATTGAAAAATTATCTTGATGAAAATCCTGTAAGCTAAATTTATTTTTAAAAATAGCATTAGAATATTACAGCAATTTATTTTTCCAATCAATTGTCGTTTCTTTACAACACTTATAAAATGCAACATCAAAAAGCAATTGTTATTGGCAGTGGAGTTGCCGGGCTTGCAGCAGCTATCAGGCTAGCGGTGCAGGGTATTGCAGTAGATGTGTATGAAAAAAATAGCGGCCCGGGTGGAAAAATAACCGCATTTAAAAAGAATGATTTTTGTTTTGATGCTGGTCCCTCTTTATTTATTCAGCCAAAAAATATTGAAGAAATTTTCGAGTTGGCAGGCGAACCCATTGAACAATATTTTACTTACAAACAGGTTGATATTGCCTGTAAATATTTTTACGAAAATGGCAAAGTTGTTAATGCTTTTACTGATGCTGAAAAATTTGCAGAGGAATTAAAATTGCAATTAAATGAGCAACCAGTATCGGTAACAAAATATCTTCAGCACTCTCAAAAGCTGTACGAAAAAATCGGTAGCATCTTTTTAAATCATTCCCTGCAAAAAAGGAAAACTTGGCTTACCGGCAGCATTTGGAAAGCGCTTGCTGCTGTGAAGTATGCACATTTGTTTAAATCACTAAATGAGTTAAATAAGCAACAATTTAAATCAGCAGAAGCGGTGCAGTTGTTTAACCGCTTCGCAACCTACAATGGCAGTAGCCCTTTTAAGGCGCCGGGCATGCTTAGTATGATTGCTCATTTGGAACATTGCCAGGGAACATTTTATCCAGATGGGGGCATGGTTAGTATAACAAATGCCTTATACCAACTGGCAATAAAAAAGGGGGTTAAATTTTATTTTAACGAAGCAGTACAAAGAATTATTCATCATAATGGAAAAGTAAAAGGGGTAGTTGTAAACAACGAAAATATTTATTGCAATCTGTTGTTGAGTAACAGCGATATTTATTTTAGTTACAAAAAATTACTAAATGATACTATTAATGCGGGTAAAATTTTACGACATGAAAGAAGCAGCAGTGCGGTAATATTTTACTGGGGCATCAACCAACAATTCCCCCAATTGCAATTGCATAATATTTTATTCAGTAAAAATTATCAAGAAGAGTTCAATCATATTTTCACGCTAAAAAAAACTTATCACGATCCAAGTATTTATATCAACATTAGCAGTAAAGAAGAAAATGCCATGGCGCCGGCCGGAAAAGAAAACTGGTTTGTAATGGTAAATGTTCCTGCCAATACCGGACAAGATTGGGATTTGCTGAAAGAAAATATCCGGCAAAATGTGATTGAAAAAATTAACCGGATGCTGAATATAAATTTGGAGGAATTGATAGAATCGGAACAGGTATTGGATCCGGTTTTAATGGAAGAGCAAACTGGTTCTTTTATGGGATCATTGTATGGGAGTAGCTCAAACTCAAAGCTGGCAGCCTTTTTAAGGCATTCTAATTTTACAGATAGCATTAAAGGACTTTATTTTTGTGGTGGCAGTGTGCATCCCGGAGGTGGCATTCCCTTGTGTTTGCACAGTGCTAAAATTGTAAGTAATCTTATTACAGCAGATCTAAAAAAACAGTCTCATTAATTTGTTAAGCCTTTCTAAATTGCCATTTTCAAAAAATCAAATTGCAACAGCAATCGCCATTTTGTTTCATGTAGTAGGGTTAATTGGAATATTGATTTTTAAAAATGATTTTTTTATTAAAGCAACGCCATTCAATTTATTGCTTTCATTTTCTTTACTGTTTTGGACACAGCAAAAAAAGAACAACTGGTTTTATTTATTTGTAATTGCAACACTAATCATCGGTTTTTTTGTAGAGTGGGTAGGCGTAAATACAGGATATTTATTTGGAAATTATGATTACGGAAATGTGCTGGGTTATAAATGGCAACAGGTACCAATTGTAATTGGTATAAACTGGTTTATCATTATTTATTGTTGTGGTATCAGCATCCAAACTTTATTGTTGAAATTATCCGGACAATTGCAAACTGAAAACGCTACCGTAAAATATTTAAAAGCTATTTCTGTTCTTACGGATGGTGCTACGCTGGCCGTTTTGTTTGATTGGCTGATGGAACCTGTTGCCGTAAAACTGGGTTTTTGGAAATGGGAAGCTGCTGTAATTCCTGTTTACAATTATATCTGCTGGTTTATTATCAGCATGGTTTTATTGTTGCTGTTTCATCGGTGCAGGTTTAATAAGCAAAACATTTTTGCAATAAATTTGTTACTGATACAAATAATGTTCTTTCTTATTTTACGAACTTTTTTGAATTAGTAATTGTATGCATTGGATTCCATTTATATTAATTGTATTTCTCACTTTCTTTTTAATGGAAGGGATTACCTGGCTTACACACCGTTTTGTAATGCACGGTTTTTTGTGGTATTTGCACAAAGATCATCACCAACCTGCCGCTGGTTTTTTTGAAAAGAACGATGCTTTTTTTTTAATTTTTGCCATTCCTTCCTGGCTCTGTATCATGTTGGGTTTGCAACATAAAATATTTTGGGTAGCTGCAATTGGCTTTGGTATTGCTTTGTATGGGTTGGCTTATTTTATTGTACATGAAATAATCATTCATCAACGCTTTAAATGGTTTGGCCGTAGCAACAATAAATATATACGTGCCATTCGTTGGGCACATAAAATGCATCATAAACATTTGGGAAAAGTAGCGGGTGAAAGTTTTGGAATGTTATTCGTTGCAAAAAAATATTGGAACAAAATAAACAAAAGCTAAAATAAAAATCAGGTAAGAATTTTTTGATAGAGGGCAGTATATAATTCTACTGCTTTTTTTAAGGAATAACATTCAATCGCTCCATTGCGAATATTGCCGGCATTAAAATTATTGCCTGCAATTAATTGATCAATTACATTATTCATTGCAGCATCACTAAAATCATCCAGTACATAACCACTATCAAATTTTTCTACAATTTCTTTTACATCTCCAACACCGCTGTTGGTAATTACTGGAATACCCATCGCCATAATTTCGCCATGCTTGGTGGGTGATGATGATTTTTTTGAGTAGCAGGGTTTGATAAAAAACAATGAGTAATTACTTAATGAAAGCAGTAAAGGCACATCATTACGGCTGCCATGCTTTACAATAATTTGGTTTTTATGAATGCCCGATTTTTCGGCTTCCTTAAATATGGTTTCATGCAGGTGTGGTGAGATAAATAAAAATTTTGTAGTTGGAATTTTATCTGAAAGCAGTTTGCAAAACCGCATCATTTCATTGGTTAAATACCAGCCGCCAATGGAGCCGAGGTAGCTGATTACAAAATCATTTTTTTCAATTCCCAACAATGATTGTTGTTGTTCCAGCTCGCTGGTATTTATTTTTTCAGGGTTAAATATTTCCAGATCTACACTACAGGGAATTACAGAAAGGGGCGTAGTTGATTTAAATTCGGGCAGTTGCCTGATAATTTTTTCGGCTGCATAAGTAAGGCAAACAATGCCATCGCACAAAGCCAATTGCTGACTTTCTTTTTGTTTAAAATACCGGTAAATAATTTTAAATAAAGGGTTGCTTATATTCCAGATGCCGCCATCAATACGGCTATCAGCATAAAACTCCCGGATATCGTGTAAAAATTTTATACCAAATTGTTGCTTCATCCATACACCCACCAAGGCAGGAATGCCCGGCCGGGTATGCACCATATCAATACCAACCTGCTGATGAATTTTTTTTGCTGCCTTCTTTAATTTGATAATATCTATTAATGTAGAAAGCACTGCTGGTTTTTTTGTGTACCCAATTGCGGTCCATTGGATATTGTATCCCGCCAAAATAGTTTCTACAATGTTTTTATTTTT
Organism: Chitinophagaceae bacterium; assembly: GCA_031429975.1. GTDB lineage: Bacteria > Bacteroidota > Bacteroidia > Chitinophagales > Chitinophagaceae > Ferruginibacter. The sequence goes on along the minus strand of JANPAP010000389.1, from coordinate 1,371 downwards.
TTCAAATGCATTTTTCTTTTCACAGCTCAGTAAAAAAATAGAAAATCCATTATTGCTAAGCCCCTGTAAATAGGGTATTACCTGGCTTTGGCCCAATGGGTCGGTCATGCCATCGTACGATATGAAGAGAATATTTTTACCCATGATCTATGCGATTATTTTCTTCCAGCCAGCAATGCAACACAACAATTAGCCAAAGCCGGTTGTATAAATAATCGGTTCCATTTAAGTACTGCAGCTTTAATTTATTTACAACCGAAAAATTTACCAACTGGTATTTGTCGATCATTTGTTCGGAGGTATAACGGTCCAGTAAATATTTTAAATCGGTTTTCAACCATTTTGCAAGCGGAATGCTAAACCCCCATTTAGGCCGGTCGAAAATTTGTTTGGGCACATAATCATACAATACTTCTTTTAGTAAATATTTCATGTTGCCTTTATTAATTTTTAATTTTTCATCAAGATTATAAGCAAACTCCACCAAGCGATAATCCAGTAATGGCACCCTGCTTTCCAAACTAAACTGCATGCTGGCTCTGTCGACCTTTACCAGTAAATCATCTTTTAAATAATGGTTAAAATCCCAAAGGGATTGTTGTTCGGTTGCTGATAATTTTCTTGCCGTATCAGGTTTTGTATTGATGGCAGTAAAATCAATTATAGAATTTTTTAGCAATGCAGCCATTTCAGTTTCCTTAAAATAATATTGCTCCTGCGAAAATATATGGGTGTAAATATTTTGTTTGTAATCAAATAAATTTCCGGCACGTTGGTAGGTATTACCCATTATTTTAGATGCTGCGTATAAAGGCGTTTTTATAAAATCAATAAACGGATTGGATAATCTTTTTGCCCACTGGTACATACCATACCCATGAAATAATTCATCGCCACCATCGCCACTCAACGCTACCGTTACATGTTTTTTTGCAAGCCGGCTTACCATCATGGTAGGGAATGCCGAACTGTCTGCAAAAGGTTCATCAAATGCCGGCAATAAATTATCTACCAGTTCCATTACTTCTTTTTCTTTTACAGCAAATTCATGGTGATCTGTTTTTAAATGAGCTGCCACTTGATGGGAAAATTTCGATTCATTGTACTTGCCCTCATCAATGGCAATACTAAAAGTTTTTATTGTATCGCTGCCCGAAACCTTTGCTGCAATTGCGGTAACCAGGCTGCTATCAATACCTCCACTTAAAAATGTACCGATGGGAACATCGCTGATTAATTGTTTTTCTATCGAGTCAAACAACAAATCATTCAATTGTTTTTTTGCAGATTTCTCATCACTTAATACTGTTGATTTAATGGAATCCTGCAATTTCCAGAATGGAATTATTTTTTGCTGCAGCTTATTTAATG
>JANPAP010000388.1:0-3797 GCA_031429975.1 Chitinophagaceae bacterium | reverse complement strand
CCCGATTCATCGAGATATTTTTATGCAGCAGGATTTGAAGAACGGTTGGCAACTGGAGAAAAACAGCAACAACTCAGCAAAGAATTTGTAAGGGAATGGTTGATCGAAAATAATTTTATGGGTAAGGAAGGGCAACAGGTTCCTGCAATGAGTGATGAGTGGATAACCACTATCAGCAATAGATACATTGAATTATTTGAAAAAATTACGGGCAATTATTTTGTACCCGAAAAAATAAGTGAGGCAGATTTATTTTCAAAAATAAATGCAGCGTTAAATTTATTTATAATAAAATCTTAACTCGTTGCACTTTAATTTATGTTAGAATAATACAATTATTTTTTTTCTTTAATTAATAACTTTATTTTTATCCCCCCCATCGTAATAATCAGCATTATCCTTTTGAATTTTTCCACCATTATTTTTTAATTAATTAATGTAAAATATTTTGCAATGATAAAATTTGCAGTTACCAGTTTGCTACTTTTTTCTTTGAGTGTAAAAGCACAAAAACAATCCGATTTTTTATCGGCCAATATTGATAAAACAGTTTCTCCCGGTAATAATTTTTTTATGTATGCCAATGGTGGCTGGATAAAAAAAACGCCTATTCCTGCCAGTGAAAGTAATTGGGGAATTGGTAAAATGGCTCAGGAAGAAATTTATAAAAGAATTTTATCCATCAATGAAAATGCTGCAAAATCTAAAAACAGCTTTGGCTCTACCACACAAAAAATAGGCGATTTTTGGAAAGCTGCCATGGATACCAATACCATTAACAGCGCAGGTTTAAGCGTTTTAAAAAATGATTTAAAAAAAATTGACAACCTGCAATCTTTTACTGAATTAACCAGCATTGCAGCCGAGTTTCATATTGATGGCATTGGTTGTTTTTTTGATGATGTTGCCATACAGGATGATAAAAACAGCAGCCAGATTATTTTTAGAATGGACCAGGGTGGGTTGGGTTTACCCAACAGAGAATACTATTTTAAAATAGATGAACGCACCAGTAATATCCGGGAAGCTTATAAGAAATATATGACGCAAACTTTTTTTCAACTGGGCATGAGTAAAATGGTTGCTGAAAAACTTACCACCGAGGTTTTTGATCTGGAAAAAAGGCTTGCCAATGCGTCCAGAAAATTAGAAGATCTGAGAGATCCTTACAATAATTATAATAAGATGACCTTGAATCAGCTTGCTGATAAATGCAATACTATTTTTTGGATGGATTATGCAAAAAAAATTGGTATTGAAAAGGTAACCGATTCGATTGTTGTTGGTCAACCGGAATTTTTTATTGCCCTTGGCAACGAAATAAAAAATACTGATATCGCTGTTTGGAAAAATTATTTAAAATTTCACCTGGTACAATCTTATGCAAGTTATCTGGATAATGCCACGTACCTGAATGCATTTAATTTTAGAAAATTACTTACCGGCGCCAAAGAGCCAAGACCAAGATGGAAAAGGATTTTGGATGCCGAAGAAAATGCCATGGGCGAATTGTTGGGCCAACTTTTTGCAAAAGAATATTTTAATGAAACTGCAAAAAACCGGTATAGCAATTTGGTAGAAGCAGTAAGAATGGCTTATGCCGAACGTATAAAAAAACTCCCCTGGATGAGTGAGGCTACCAAAATAAAAGCACTCGACAAACTTAGTAAGGTTTCTAAAAAAGTAGGCTATCCCGATAAATGGAAAAATTACAGCTCTCTTGAAATTACTGCGGATTCTTATTTAAAAAATATGGTAAGCGCAAACATTTTTAAACATTATTACAACATAAAAAAATTGGGTAAACCTGTTGACAGAGATGAATGGGAAATGACACCGCAAACTTACAATGCCTATTACAATCCCAGCAATAATGAAATCGTTTTGCCGGCAGGAATTTTTTCTGTTCCTGGTATGAGGGATGAAGATTTGGATGATGCTTTTGTTTATGGATATGCAGGAGCTTCCACCATTGGTCATGAAATAACGCATGGCTTTGACGACCAGGGCAGGCAGTACGATGCCGAAGGAAATTTAACGGATTGGTGGACCAAGGAAGATGCAGCTGAATTTACAAAAAGAGCAACCGTAATTATTCAACAGTTTAATGAATTTGTACCGGTTGATACCTTGCATGTAAATGGCGATGCCACACAGGGCGAAAACATTGCAGACCTTGGTGGCATGTTAATTGGCTTGGATGCATTTAAAAAAACAAATCAGTACAAAGAAGGAAAATTGATTGGAGGCTTAACACCTTTACAGCGCTACTTTCTGGGCTATGCCTATGGTTGGTTATCTAAAGAAAAAAAAGAACGTTTAGCCAATCAGGTAATGACGGATGTGCATGCTCCTGCAAAGGAAAGAGTGAATGGACCGGTTGTAAACATTGCTGAATTTTACGAAGCATTTTCAATTAAGAAAACAGATAAAATTTACCGGCCCGAAAATAAAAGAGTAAAGATTTGGTAAGGCTGTTTGTAATATTTTTTATAAAAGGGTTGCAATTAAAAAAAATTGCAACCCTTTTATTTTTGCTGATGCCTGCTTTTTAAAATTGCAATAACATCGTTTAATTGAAAGCCTTTTGCCTGCAATAAAATCAAGAAATGAAACAATAAATCTGCTGCTTCGTTTTTAAATAAATCAGCATTATTATCTTTCGATTCAATAACCAATTCTACTGCTTCCTCGCCTACTTTTTGTGCAATTTTGTTGATGCCATTTTTAAATAATGTACTTGTATAAGATGTATCAGACGGATTGTTTTTTCTATCAGCAATAATCGTTTCCAACTCCAACAAAAAATTATTGGATTCATTTTTTTCAGCCCAACAAGTATCAGTACCCTTATGACAAACCGGCCCAACCGGATTTGCTTTTATCAACAAGGTATCGTTATCACAATCCAATTTTATTTCTTGCAACAACAGGTAATTGCCACTCTCCTCGCCTTTTGTCCATAGCCGGTTTTTACTTCTGCTAAAGAAGGTAATTTTTTTTAACTCCTTTGTTTTTTCCAAAGCAGCTGCATTCATAAAGCCCAACATCAAAACATTTTTTGTGTTCGCATCCTGCACAATTGCCGGCACCAATCCATCACTGTATTTTGAAAAATCAATTACCATAATCTTAGCATTTATTTTGATTAAATATTTTTTTACAATCGGATTGCAATATTATTTCGGGCCAGGTATTTTTTTAAAACCGGAATATCCATTTCTTTATAATGAAAAATACTAGCCGCCAAAGCGGCGTCAGCAGCAGCTATTGTAAACACATCTTTAAAATCCTGTAAAGTACCAGCACCCCCTGATGCAATAACCGGCACCGGTAATAACTTTGATAAGGTTGCTGTAATATCCAACGCAAAACCACTTTTTGTTCCATCATGATTCATGGAGGTTAGCAAAATTTCGCCTGCACCTAAAGCCACTGCCTGCATGGCCCAATCCAATGTTTTGGTGGTAGTTTTTGTACGGCCTCCATTCAGGTAAACATACCATTCCATATCCGCCTCTTGTTTTGTATCAATGGCCAGCACCACACACTGGCTGCCAAACTGCTCACTCAATTCTTTTATCAATTGCGGATTTTTAAATGCTGCAGTATTTACAGCAACCTTGTCTGCACCTTGCTGCAACAAAATTGAAACATCTTCAATTGAACTGATACCACCTCCAACGGTAAAAGGAATATTGATATTTGCAGCAATTCTTTTTACCAACGATACCAGGGTTTTTCTTTTTTCAATGGTTGCCGTAATATCCAAAAAAACAATTTCATCGGCTCCTTGT
>JANPAP010000387.1:0-9764 GCA_031429975.1 Chitinophagaceae bacterium | reverse complement strand
GATTGGAGGGTATTGGAGAATATTATTTTTCTCAAAAACTAAGAGAGATCGATGAATTAAATAAGGCGGGTAAACAGGTTATCAATTTAGGAATTGGCAGCCCCGATTTACCACCACATCCAAGCGTAATAAATACTTTGTATGAAGAGGCTTCAAAACCTGGCCAGCATGCGTATCAAAATTATAAAGGCAGTCCGGTACTTAGAAAAGCCATTGCAGATTGGTATCAAAAATGGTATTCAGTAAACCTAAATCCCGATACAGAAATTTTACCCTTAATTGGCAGCAAGGAAGGCATCATGCATATTTGTATGACGTTTATTAATGAGGGAGATTTGGTATTGATTCCTAATCCTGGTTATCCAACTTATCATGCTGCTGCAACAATTGCAGGTGGTAATGTTGTACCCTACACACTTACAAAAGAAAATGATTGGTATCCCGATTTTGATGAAATAACTGCAATCATTCAAAAAAATAAAAATGGCAATACAAAGCGCCGTTTTGCTGGAGGTATCATGTTTGTAAATTATCCTCAAATGCCAACTGGGCAATTGCCCACTAAAGATTTTTTTGTACAGTTAATTGCATTTGCAAAACAGCAGCATATTTTGTTGGTGCATGATAATCCTTACAGTTTTATTTTAAACGACCACCCGATGAGTTTGTTAAGTATTGAAGGTGCAAAGGAGGTTGCAATTGAGTTGAACTCATTAAGTAAATCGCATAATATGGCTGGCTGGCGTGTTGGGATGTTGCTTGCTGCAAAAGAATTAATTGATGAAGTGTTGCGTTTTAAAAGCAATATGGACAGCGGCATGTTTTTGCCATTACAACTGGCTGCAGCAAAGGCATTGGAATTGGATGCAGACTGGCACCAGCAACTCAATCATATTTATTCAATAAGAAGAGAAAAGGTTTTTGAAATGCTGCGATTATTAAATTGCAGTTTCGATACAAGCCAGGCGGGAATGTTTGTGTGGGCGGCCATTCCAACAAACTGCAAAGATGGATTTGAACTGAGCGATAAGTTACTGCAACAGGCCAATGTGTTTATAACACCGGGTGGAATTTTCGGTTCTGCCGGTAATGGATATATAAGAGTAAGCCTGTGCAGTACGATTGAAAAATTTGAAGATGCCATCAACAGAATTAAATCAATTAGTAATTAAAAAAATCATGTTTAATACAGTAACAATTGTTGGAGTAGGTTTAATCAGTGGATCATTGGCATTGGCGATGAAGGAAAAAGGTTTTGCAAAAAAAATTATCGGCGTTAGTAAAACCGATGCCAGTTTGCAAAAAGCAATGCAACTGGGATTTATTGATGCGGCATTACCATTGGCTGAGGCGGTACAACAAAGTGATTTTATTTATGTGGCCATTCCGGTAGATGCTACCATTCCGGTAATGCTCGAAATAATGAACTTGATTACCGATAAACAAATTGTTGCAGACGCAGGCTCAACAAAATTTGCTTTGTGTACCGCATTAAAAAATCATCCCATGCGGCGTCGTTTTGTTGCTACGCATCCCATGTGGGGTACAGAGAATAGTGGGCCGGAAGCCGCTGTTACAGGCGCTTTTAGTGGAAGAGCCTGTGTAATTTGTGAGAAAGAAAATGCGGATGCAGCTGCCGTTTTAAAAGTTGAAAATTTATACAGGCAATTGGGCATGCACATCATTTATATGGATGCAGCCAATCATGATATGCATGCGGCCTACGTTAGTCATATTTCTCACATCACATCATTTGCATTGGCCAATACGGTGTTGGAAAAAGAAAGAGAAGAGGACGCCATTTTTGAATTGGCGGCAGGCGGTTTTGAAAGTACAGTGCGGCTTGCAAAAAGTAATCCGGCAATGTGGGCACCTATATTTATGCAGAACAGAGAGAATGTACTGGATGTTTTGAATGAACATATTTCGCAGTTGAGAAAATTTAAATCAAGTTTGGAAAAGGAAAATCTGGAATACCTTACAGAATTGATGACGAATGCAAACAAAATAAAAAGGATTTTAAAAGATCCTGAAAACTAAAATAGCATTTGTAAATGGAAAAAATAATTGAAATGAATTGGATATACCGGGAAGCAATTTTTGCTGATATCAAACCCATTCAATGGGTACGAAATGCAGTAAAGGAAAATACTTTGAGCAATCCGGCATTGGTAAGCGATGCAGCTGTGGAAAGTTTTTTGTTCAGTCGTGGTAAGGGTTGGGTTTGTTTAATTGACAAAGTATTGGTTGGTTTTTCAATAGTTGATATGCAGGAAAAAAATGTTTGGACATTGTTTATTCATCCTGATTTTGAAGGAAAGGGCATTGGTAAAAAATTACATGATATAATGTTAGACTGGTATTTTCATCAAACGCTGGAAACAATTTGGCTGGGCACATCGCCAGCAACAAGGGCCGAAAAATTTTACCGAATGCAGGGTTGGACTGAATCCGGCACTCATGGAAAAGGAGAACTAAAATTTGAAATGTCATTTAAAGATTGGAAACAGTCTTAATTAATTATACTGGATTAAAAATTATTAAAATCAAAAAACAATGGAAATGCAATCAATAAACATGAAAGAACTCATTCAGGAAAAATGGAATAAACGGCCACTGATCATCAGCGGCCCTTGCAGTGCAGAAACGGAAGAGCAAGTGCTGGAAACCGCTACCAGACTGGCTAAAACAGGAAAGGTGGATGTGCTTCGTGCCGGCATTTGGAAGCCCAGAACCAAACCCGGTTTGTTTGAAGGCATCGGAGCAAAAGGTCTTGGCTGGCTGGCACAGGCAAAGAAACTAACGGGCTTGCCTACCACTGTAGAAGTAGCCACTGCCAAACATGTGGAAGATGCTTTGCATTTTGATGTAGACATGCTTTGGATTGGTGCCCGTACTACCGTAAATCCATTCAGTGTTCAGGAAGTTGCTGATGCATTGAAAGGCGTTGATATTCCGGTACTGATAAAAAATCCCATTAATCCCGATATGGAATTATGGAGTGGTGGCATTGAAAGAATTCAAAAAGCAGGCATTAAACAGGTGGGCATGATTCATCGGGGCTTTTCAAATTATGGTAATACCGAATTTAGAAATGCGCCTATGTGGCATTTGCCCATCGAAATGAAACGCAGGTTTCCGGAAATGATTTTAATTTGTGATCCATCTCATATTTGTGGCAACCGGTACATGTTACAATCGGTAGCACAAAAAAGTATTGATCTGGATTTTGATGGCGTGATGATAGAAAGTCATATCGATCCGGACAATGCCTGGAGCGATGCCAAACAACAAATAACACCGGAGGTTTTGTCTGAAATGCTGGATGCGCTAATCTGGAGAAGCGAAAGTACCGATAAGGCCGACTTCCTAACGGCATTGGCTACCCTTAGAGAGCAGATCAATCATTTGGATGATGAATTGCTTTCCTTAATAGGGCAGCGAATGAAAATTGCTGATAAGATTGGGGAGTATAAAAAAATGAATGATATTACTATTTTACAAACCAATCGTTGGAATGATATTTTGCAGAAAGCTTTTAAAAAGGGAGACGCATTAGGATTGAGCCAGGAATTTATTACCAAGTATTTTGATGCAATCCATTTGGAAAGTATCAATCATCAAAATAAAGTAATGAACAGTTGATATGCAATTTGATTTTGTATTTCGGAATGTATGTTGATATTGATTAACCGGTAAGAATGTATAAAATGAAAAATGTAAAAGTTTCAAGCTTCGTTCAAGAAAAAAATGAGCAACCGGTAAGCCCTGGATTAATGGCTTGCAATTATTATTTTGATGCAGATTTTTCTTATTTGGAACAGCTTACTTCAAAAGATAAAACCATTATCATTACAGATGAAAACGTAATGCTGGCAAGGCCCGGATTGTTTACCGGTTGGAAAACTTTATTAATAAAAGCCGGGGAAGAAAATAAACAGCACCAGGCAATAGATTATGTAATGCAGCAGCTGATTGAAATGGGTGCCGACAGGGATACATTTATTATTGGCGTTGGCGGCGGCGTTGTTACCGATATTACAGGTTTTGCTGCAAGTATTTATATGAGGGGATTGCGGTTGGGTTTTGTACCCAGTTCAATTTTAGGTATGGTGGATGCATCTATAGGTGGTAAAAATGGAGTGGATGTTGGGATGTATAAAAACATGGTTGGATTAATCAGGCAGCCGGAATTTTTATTGTATGATTATTCTTTACTGGATACACTTCCACAAGAAGAATGGGTAAATGGTTTTGCCGAAATTATTAAACATGGCTGTATAAAAGATGCCAATCTTTTTTCATTTCTTGAACAACACGAATTGGAAGATTTTAAAACCAACAAACTATTGTTGGCCGAATTGATTGAAAAGAATGTTGCGATAAAAACAAAGGTTGTATTGGAAGATGAGTTTGAACAAGGGGATCGTAAAATGCTCAATTTTGGACACACTATCGGTCATGCCATTGAAAATTTGTACCAATTACCACATGGCCATGCAGTGAGTATAGGAATGGTTGCTGCCTGTACTTTTTCTGAAGAGATCAATGGTTTTGAATCGGAACAAAAGCAACGGGTAATTAATTTAAATAAAAAGTACCAGCTTCCGGTAAATATTGAATTTGATAAACAAGCAATGTGGGAACTGTTGCTGAAGGATAAGAAAAGGGTAAATGATTTCATGAATTTTATTTTACTCAACAAAATTGGTGAAGCAATAATTCAACCAATTCCATTGGTGCAATTAGAAAATATGATCAGCCAAAATTTATAATACAGTAATTAAACCCTTTGCTGAATGGGGTTTGGGTGAATATTAAATTATGATAGCAAAAATTAATCCTTCAAAAATTTCGGGTACTATTAATGCACCAACTTCAAAAAGCTCGATGCAACGGGCATGTGCAGCCGCATTATTAAATGAAGGGATTACCATAATAGAAAACCCCGGAAACAGTAATGACGATATTGCGGCATTAAGTGTTAGTAAAAGTTTGGGTGCCACAATTGTAGATGAAAAAAATGGCAATAAAATTATTACAGGAAGCAAATTGTTAAATGCAAAAACTTCAAATACAGTGGAAGCTTTTGAAGCTGCTTTAAATATTAATTGCGGCGAAAGTGGTTTGGGTATTCGCATGTTTGCGGCTTTGGCAGCATTAAGTAATAAAGAAGTTTGCATTACCGGAACGGGTAGCTTGTTAAGCCGCCCTATGATTTTTTTTGATGAAATATTTCCTCAACTGTGCATCAATATTCAATCAAACAATGGTAAACTTCCTATTAAAATAAAAGGGCCATTGCAGCCAAAAAATATCAGTATTGATGGCTCTTTAAGTTCGCAGTTTTTAACAGGATTGTTGATGGCTTTTGGTAAGGCAGCAACAGAGCCCGTAACCATAACTGTAAATAATTTAAAGAGTAAACCTTATATCGACCTCACGTTGCAAGTGATGAAAAATTTTGGGTATGATGTGATCAATAATAACTACGAATCATTCCTGATAAATCCAGTTAAACAAGATGCTAAAACGATTCATTATAAAGTAGAAGGCGACTGGAGTGGCGCAGCATTTTTATTGGTGGCCGGAGCCATCAATGGCAATATAACCGTTACCGGATTGGATGTGTTTTCAACACAGGCTGATAAAGCAATTTTAAAAGCGTTGATGGATTGTGGTTGTACACTTTCCGTAATGGAAAATGAAATAAATATTGCTAATCCACAAATAAAAAATAGTCTCAAACCTTTTCACTTTAATGCCACCGATTGCCCCGATTTGTTTCCGCCATTAGTGGCGCTGGCAGCGGCTTGTAGCGGCACTTCGGTTATTGAAGGGGTGAGTAGATTGGCGCATAAAGAAAGTGATAGGGGGCTTACATTGCAACAAGAATTTAGCAAGATGGGCGTATCTGTAAAGCTGCAGGATGACTTGATGTTGATTGAAGGAGGTGCTGCAATACAAGCTGCAACTGTACATTCACATCACGATCATCGAATTGCCATGGCATGTGCTGTTGCTGGGTTAATTGCTACTGGTGAAATTATTATTGAAGAGGCAGATGCAATCAATAAATCGTATCCCGATTTTTTTGAAAATTTAAAAAGCCTTGGAGCTTCCCTATCTTTAACTGAAAACAATTATTTCATAAACTAAAATTTTAATTGTGAATAATTTCGGACGGATATTCAGCGTAAATATTTTTGGCGAATCGCATGCCGATTGTGTTGGGATAACGATTGATGGTTGTCCGGCAGGCTTACCCTTAAGTGTAGCCGATTTTTCAACAGATATTGAAAGGCGTAAACCCGGAGCAAAAGGCACAACTCCCAGAAAAGAAGATGATATACCAAAAATACTAACAGGTGTTTTTAATGAAAAAACTACCGGAACGCCTATCACAATTTTATTTGAAAATAATAATACCCGGAGTGTTGATTACGAAAAGCAACGAGCCATACCCCGGCCGGGGCATGCAGATTTTGTTGCTTCAAAAAAATTTGCTGGCTTTGAAGATTACAGGGGTGGCGGGCATTTCAGCGGAAGATTGACCGTTTGCCTGGTTGCTGCCGGCGTAATAGCAAAAAAAATATTGGGGGATATAAATGTACAAGCTAATATTTTGGAAATAGGTGGAGAAACAGATTTGGAAATAGGTTTGCAAAAAGCCATTGATGCAAAAGATAGCATTGGAGGTATTGTAGAATGCAGGGTAAATGGATTGCCCATTGGCTTGGGAGAACCATTTTTTGATGCTGCAGAATCATTGATCAGTCATGCTGTGTTTGCCATTCCGGCGGTTAGGGGTATTGAGTTCGGAACTGGTTTTGCTGCTGCAAAAATGTTTGGAAGCGATCATAATGATTGGATAGAAAACCTGGAAGGAAAAACTACCAGCAATCACAGTGGTGGAATTGTTGGCGGCATTACCAGTGGTAATGAATTGGTTTTTCGGATAGCAATAAAGCCTACTTCTTCTACAGCAAAAGAACAACAAACACTAAATATTGAAACAGGAAAAGTAGAAGCATTTTCTGTAAAGGGCCGTCATGATCTTTGCATCGCTTTAAGAGTCCCAGTTGTGTTGGAGTCAGTAACAGCAATGGTTTTGGCCGACTTAATGTTATTGGAACAGCAAATAAAACGTGTATCTAATAAATAAATTTATGCACCAGCACATCATAAACGCATCGCTACAAATTTTACCCATTGTTTAAAACCGGCATCCTTATGAGTGGGTGGACGAAGCCATCGCAATCATTCAGCAATCCAATATCAAGTACGAGGTTGGCCCATTTGCAACAGTTGTTGAAGGCACTTACGATGAAGTGCTAACGGTGATCAATAGCATCAATAATCATTTACAACAACAGGGTTGCGATGAATGGATATTGAATGTACAATTACAGATAAGAGCCAATGAAGCAATAACTGCCGACGAAAAAACAGCAAAATTTAAATAAGCATTCAGTTTATTTTTTCAGCATTTCAAACGAAAGATCCAGCAAAGGATAATTAGCAGGATAAGGCAAACTGTAATGCCACCACTCCGTTCCCAATGAAATAAATCCATGTTTTTCCATCATTGTTTTTAATAGCAATCTGTTTTGAAGAACAACTTTAGATAAGTTTTTAAATGTATGATGAGAACTATCTGAAAAATTATCAAACCCGGTTCCCATATCTAATTCTTGCATGGTAACTAAATTAATAATTGTAAGATCTACTGCAACACCCCGGTTATGGCCGCTGCCTTTTAATGGGTTGGCAGCATAGCGTTCATCTTTAACAAGATTCCATAATTTTTTTGTGGCAGAATAGGGGCGGTAGGCGTCATAAATTTTCAACCCCAAACCAAGTTGATAAAATTCCTGTTGAATTTTATTTAATGTAACAGCCGCTTTGTTTACTAAAAATGCTTTTGCCGATTTTGGATAAATATTTTGATGTGTAAAATTATTGCTGCCAGCGTATTTTAAATCAATAACTATTGTTGGGTTCAATGATTTTATTTCAACCAATTCAAGCTCTGGGTTTACTTTAACATTTATATAATAGGATGCGCTGTTTTGAATTAAATACAAGCTGGGTAAGCTTTTTGTTGTATCCTGAGCTGCAGCTTTTGTTGCAGTAAAAAAAACTAATAACCCAAGTGTCTTAAAATTAAATCTATTTGTTAACTTGTACATAGCTAAAGTGCAAAAAATGAGATCCTTCAAAAAATCCGTTTTTGAAAGTTACAAATATTTCCTTCCAACTATGCTTCAACAAAAAACAGTTTCTATAAGTTTCGTTTTGTTTTTTTTATGTGTGATGGTTTCGTCCTGTAATAATAAAGCAGCCAAACCCGATGATAAAAAAATTGTCAGTAGTCCGGAAAGTATTGATAAGCAAGTCAGCGAAAGCATCCGGCAATTATTGGCATATGCAATTGATCAAAATGGAAAAATTGATGACAGTACCCAATTGAAATTAACCCTATTGGTAAATAAGTTTTACAAAGAAGGTGACTATAAAAATGTTTGGAGCCAAAAAGAAAAATGGCACCCTTTTGTAGATTCTGTTTTGAATTTTATTAAAGATGCAGAGTTGTATGGATTGTTTCCGGCCAATTACGAAAGCAATAAATTATCGGATATAAAACTGCTGTTGGAAAAGGATTCAGTAAAAAGAATGGATGCGGTTTTATGGTCGAAAGCCGATTTGGTTTTTACAGATGTGTTGCAAAAATTGTTGAAAGATTTAAAATATGGCCGCTTATTAAACGACAGCAATATCATTGCATCCGATACTACTATTGCTGCTAACAGGCTTGTTAATTTTCAACAATCATTATTCAAACAAGCATCGTTTTCAGTTTTTTTAGATGGTATCCAACCTTCTCAAAAGGGCTATTGGGATTTGAAAAAAGAGATTAAAAAATTTGTTGACAGCATGGATAGAAAAACATATTCCTATGTTGTTTATCCTTATAAAAAAAATGATGCAAAAGACTCTTTGTTTTTTATAAAATCGTTGCAAAAAAGATTGAACGAAAGTGATTGTATTGAGTTAAATAAAACATTACCCGATTCAATGCAATTAAATACGGCCATCAAAAAATATCAAAAGCAAATGGGTATAAAGCAGGATGGCACTATTTCTAAATCACTTTTAAAATTGTTGAACAGCAGCGATGCTGAAAAGTATAACAGAATTGTTGTAACACTTGACCGCTATAAATTACTGCCCGAAAAAATGCCCGAAAAATATATTTGGGTAAACCTTCCGGGTTATTATCTCGAGCTTTGGGATCATGATACACTGGCATTGGAATCAAAAATTATTTGTGGTAAACCAGAAACAAGAACACCCTTGCTTACCAGTGAAATTTCGAATATGATTACCTATCCCACCTGGACGGTACCTACAAGCATTATTGCAAAACAATATTTGCCAAAGTTAAAAAGCAACTCTAATTATTTAGAAAGTATTGGCTTAAAATTAATGAACGAAAAAGGAGAAGTAATAAATCCGGGTTCGATAAACTGGGATAAATATTCAAAAGGAATTCCTTATAAAGTTATGCAGCGCAGCGGCGATAATAATGCGTTGGGTGTTATTAAATTTAATTTTGAAAACCCCTATGCAGTTTACCTGCATGATACCAACCAGCGGTATCTTTTTAAAAGGGCATCACGTGCATTAAGTCATGGTTGTATTCGGGTGCAGGAATGGGAAAAACTTGCGTATTACATTGCCGGTAACGACAGCACTTTAAG
>JANPAP010000386.1:0-1854 GCA_031429975.1 Chitinophagaceae bacterium | reverse complement strand
TCAATTCAAGCATAAAAAAAGGGCCAGGATAAAAATCCAGCCCCGATTTAAAATCCAATATCCTATGAAAAACCGTGGTAAATATAAAACCTATTAATTTCTTAAATATACCCTATTAGGGGTATTTTTATAAAGTCCCTTTCTAAAAAAAGTAATGCATAAAAAATGCCCCCGAAAATTCAGGGGCATTTTATTTATAAGTTTTTATTAATTAGTAACTCCATAAATCAAGTTCGTAATTAAAAATCTTTTCTTTAATTCTTTCGCCTTCCAGTAATTGAAATACCCCATTTTCCTTTAACCCAGGAACAGAAGAAATGGGAATATCAAATGGATTGTCTAATGTACTCTTAATAATGCGGCCACTAAACATTCTGCTTTCAAAAAGCTCTTCCCAACTTTGTCTTTGACCATAATTTTTACCGTTATAGATTTCGTATTTGGCAAAAATTGGACGCATATCAGGATAGTACACCCAAAACAAAGGAATTGCTTGATCTCCAACCTGAACACCTGAAGAAGTAATTAATTTCTTTACTGGAGCTATTCCTAATATCCTCCAAAATAATCGAGAAGCTTCTTTATCAAAAATAACTTCTTCCTTAATTTGAAACTTATAAAAAGAATCCAGATTGATTTCGTTTACTACTTCCTTATATCCGGTAACCTGACCTAATGAATCATAAATGGGCGACTGAATAGAACCTCCAGTCATAACCTTGGTAACTTCAGATAAGGTTAAAGGCGTAGTAAATCTATCATCAATATTACTAAACGCAGTAACATCGCCATCCTGAACAGCTTTCATCAAAATTGAAATAAAACGCTGGTTCCCGTTATTTTCATCAGCGGCATATCTGAAAGGCAAATTAATTTTTTCCCTTGCATCAATTTCACGCCAAATTTTATGACGGTAAACGGCATCATCAACCCTTAAGTGCTCGTAGGGTAAAGGCGTCCTGTCACGGATATCTTTTGTTTCTACAGCTTCATCGGGCCTTAATGATTTTTTTACTTTTGCAATCGGTAAACTATCAATTTTAGCTGGCGCTGGAGCAGCTGCTGCAACGGCTAGCGAATCGATGGTAGGACTAGGACTAACTGTTGCCTTCGTATTACCTTTTGTGTTTTTTCTAACAGTAGTATTACTTCGCTTTGTAGCGCTTCTGGCTTTCTTTTGTGCTGTTGCCGAATTAGACAACGCAACAAATATTATTGCCAGTGAAAGTAATCTGATAAAAGCTTTTTTCATAGATATAAATTGATATTATTTTAATAAAAATCCGGGTGCCTGAATAGTTCTTTTAGTGCCATCTGGTCCCATAACCTGAACATTATCAAAAATTACAGAAGTACCTGGTTTACAATTTTGCATTTGTGCTATTGCACCAAGGTTATTTCCTTTTAACTCTGCCATTTGTGTTACCGGAAAACCTGCTCCTGTAAAATAAACAGTACCGCTAACAACCTGAAAACGGGCATCAAAATCAAAGTTTTCTAAATCGGCCCTACAAAATTGTTGCGCCTTAAAAACTGCTGCCTGAATACCACCACCAGAACTTGGTCCTACTTTAAAAATAGGATCCGGAATTCTTTTAATTCGAAATTCGAAAGGGCTTGACTTGCCATCGGCTGTAACAGTTATGGAAGCTTTTCCAGGTGCAGAAACTTTTACAATTCTGCTTGATGCAGTACCGGTTAATGTTCCACCTGTCATTGATACAGTTGTTTTATCCCAGCCAGAACCAGATGATATTGTAATTGGATTATCAACACCAATATAAAATACATTCATCTTGTCTAACATAATAGCTGCACCACCTGGTACACCTACGGTATATTCAACTTTATCTT
>JANPAP010000385.1:0-5829 GCA_031429975.1 Chitinophagaceae bacterium | reverse complement strand
CCTATCAAAATTACCACACCTTATTCAGGGGTGAAAGCACCCGGTTTTCAGCTGGCGAAAGCAGTTTGTTTTTATTAAACAGCCGGGAGAATAAAGTGTTAGAAGCCCGGCAAAAATTGATTGAATTAAAAACGAAATTTTATAAAACTACTATTGCCGTACAATGGGCAGCAGGGTTGCTGAAATAAGAATTATAAATCCATCAGCTTTTCTAAATGATGTTGTTTGATGTTGAACATTTTTTTTAAGGCTGCAATTTTATCCAGATTTTTTTCTTTGTCATCTGCACTGAACTTTTCTCTTTTGGTACCCACAATCAAAATGTTTTTTGGCGTGTGTTCGGTGGCAATAAAATCAAACACTTTTGTTTTGTATCCAAAGGCTTCCAATATTAAAGCACGGATGGAATCGGTAACCATTTCGGCCTGTCGTTCTAACAGAATACCATGTTTGGTGATATATTGCAATGCATTGTCGGGAGTCATTTGCTTGCGTATTTGTTTATGGCAACAAGGAGCACAAACAATAATGCTTGCATTGGCTTGAATGCCTTTAAAAATGGCATCGTCGGTGGCGGTATCGCAGGCATGCAGGGCAATCAGCATATCAATCGAAGGTAAGTTGGACTGGTCGATCGATCCCTGTTTAAAATGCAGGTTTTTAAATCCGGTTTTAGCCGCAATGCCGTTGCACTTTTCAACCAAATCATTTCTTAATTCTATTCCGGTAACGGTTGGGGTTTTGTTCAATTTGTTTTGCAGATAATCATACAAAGCAAATGTGAGGTATCCTTTGCCGCAGCCCATATCTGCCACCGTAAAACCGTCGGGTAATTTTACATCTTTTACAATGCCTTCAATAATTTCAACATAGTGATTTATTTGGCGGAACTTATCCTGCATATCTTTTTTTACAACCCCATCGGCAGTAAGTAATCCTAATTCTTTAAGATAAATATTTCCAGTTGCATGTATGTTTCTGTTTTTTTCTTTGTCGTGTTGCTGGGTAGTTTCGCTCATTGATTGCGAAGCAGGCTTGCTGACAATTTTTGATTTGCCATTACTGTTTACAGAGAGTTGGTAATCGCCGGAATTGGTAAATAAATCGGCATTAAAAAAAACAGTCTCCAACATTTTCTCTATCAACAAAATTCCTTCGGCGCTGTCAAAATTTTTTGTGGTATCCTTGGTAGGGTAGCGGTACACAAAGGAAAGTTTGTAATTATTTTTTATGCTTACAGGTTTTATCAATACATTTTTCAATTCATCAGTACGGTCTCTTTTATTACCAAGCGTAATTTTTATAAGGCTGTTATTTTTTATTCCGGATTGAATGTGTTGAATTAAAGTTTGTATTGCTGTTGACATAAATGGTTGCTTGATGGATTGCGGTAAGATGCTTAGTTTAAACTTGTTTCAAATGTATTATCTGTAAAATTCGTTTCGCTAAAATCATTGATCACATTATAGAGTGTATCTCTTTCAACTGGTTTGCGTTTTACTTGTTTTATCAGTGTTACCAATTCTTCGGTCGTCATGGTTGGCGCCTGTTCTTCGCTGCCGGCCATGCTGTAAATTTTGGTGGTATCATCAATGGTGCCGTCAATATCATTTACACCAAACGAAAGGCTGAGCTGAGCATTCTCTCTGCCCAACATGGGCCAGTAAGCTTTCAGGTGAGGGAAGTTGTCAAGATAAATTCTTGCAATGGCATAGAGGCGCATATCTTCTGTAATGGTACTCTCGGCAATATGGCTCATGTCGTTATCGTGGTTGCGAAATTTAAGTGGAATAAAAGTGTTGAATCCTTTTGTCCGATCCTGCAATTCTCTTAACCTGCTCATGTGATCAATGCGATCTTCAAAAGTTTCTATGTGCCCATACAACATGGTTGCATTGCTGTGCATACCTAAATTATGAGCGGCTTCATGAATCTTCAACCAACCAACTGCATCTACTTTATCAGCTGCAATTTGTTCCCTTATTTTAGGGGCAAAAATTTCTGCACCACCGCCGGGTAAACTATCCAGGCCGGCTTCCTGCAATTTTTTCATACCTTCTTCAACAGTAAGTTTTGCCTTGCGAAACATATAATCTAACTCCACAGCAGTAAAGGCTTTTACATGCAATTGGGGCCGGTGTTTTTTTATTTTCTGCATTAGCTCAATAAAATAATCCATATTCATTTTTGGATGTACGCCGCCAACTATATGAACTTCGGTGATGGGTTTTCCATCGTAGGTTTTTACAATGTCCAGCATCTGGTCGATACTCAATTCCCAACCTTCTTCTTTTTTTGCATACAATTTTGAATAAGAACAAAACTTACAACTAAACACACAAACATTGGTGGGTTCAATATGAAAATTGCGATTAAAATAAGTGGTATTGCCATGCAATCTTTCCCGGATAAAATTGGCCAATGCGCCTACAAAAGGAAGTGAACCTTTTTCAAAAAGCAAGATGCCCTCTTCATCTGTAATGCGATGTTGTTGCTTAACTTTTTGAGCAATGGATTTTAAATCTTCGTCGGTTGTAAAGTTGATGAGTGTATCGATTGAGCTTGCCATTTATTATTTTTTACAAATTTAGTTTTATGGGGTTTATAAAACAAAAGAGGCTGCTTTTTACAGCAGCCTCTTGATAAATTAAATTTATAGAATTAGTTTTTTACAATTCTTTCAACAACTGTTTTGTTGGTATAAATCATTTTTAAAACATACACACCGTTTGCAAGATTTTTTAAATCAACAGTAATTTGTCTGTCTGCATTTCCGCTGTATTGTTTGTCCCAAACCAATTGTCCTGCAGCATTAAATACTTGTGCAGATTGCAAATCAACCGGTGGTTCAATTGCAGAATGGTGAATGATAAAGCTGCTATTAAACGGACTTGGATAAACTAAATAGCCCTGATCCTTTAAGCGTTGTGGCAAAGTTTTAGAATTGATATTGATATTATCAATCCACATATTATTTTGCTTGTTAGCCTTTGCAACAAAATATAATTGGAAATTATTGGCACCTACAAATGGTGTTAGATAAATCCTTTTTGATTTCCATTGTTCTTTTATTGCAGGCATCCATGCAAGGGTAGAAGTATAGTTTGGATCATTTACAGTTTGTAATTCATCACCCCATTTCTTCCAAACCGATGTAAAGGTTGCACCGCAATCTTGTGTTGCTAAAATCTCCAAAGTATCTAATGGGAAAACGGTAGATCCTGGATATTGAGCACCCGCTTTATACGATAAATCAAAGTCAACAAACATGGAATCGATGGTAGAACTGTTCATCACAATTGGTGAGATGAAATAGTCGATGGCACCATTAAAGTTGCTGGCATTTGGATTGTTTAACAACATAGAAGCTACACCGGTTTTTGCAGCGGCAGTAGATCTTTCATAAGTTGTTCCACCATTTACATTTTGAACACCCCAGTTTGGTCTTGGGAATTCGTTGGCTTCAAAACCTTCGAAGATTGGTGTAGCAGCTGCTGAATAAATAGAGAATGTTTTACTCATTCTATCATTGCTTGGTGCTTGATCTGCAGCGCCATTTGGCTCGGATGTAAATACTGTAAATACATGTGTGCCGGTAGTAGAAGTAATAGTAGGGAAAGTAATGGTAACGCTATCACATTTTACAAGACTACCAGTCCAGTTAATGGTACTTATCGGGCCGCCGTCTAATTGATAATTAACTTTTAATGTTTTAATGGTATCCAAACCTACATTACTAAAAGTTGCAGCCGGTGTAAATTGATTGCTACAAATAGCAGGTAAAGGGTTAGAAATAGAATTTACCATTGCATTTCTGTTGAATGAATTAAATCCTCTGATATCAATACTATCAACATAGATATTGTTTCCAAAATCGTTATAAGATTCGAAACCTACCATAACATTATCCAGATTTTTAGAACAGAAATCTTTTAATAAAACTCTTTCTGTTCTCCACTGAGTAAGATTAGCCGGTACAAAAGAAGCACCGGTTGTTCCGTTAACAGTACTTAAAGATGCTCCTCCTTTTGCATAAGTTGTAGGATACCAGGTAACACCACAATCAGGAGAAATTACTACTCTTAAAGAATCGTTTGGAGGTGAAGGAACATCTGTACCAAAATATTGTTGGTATGCAACATTAAAAGTAACGATTACAGAATCTAATACACTTGTATTGAGTTTTGGTGTGCGGAAAATATCACGGGCTCCAATAGTTGCATAGTTATATCCATTCATTCTCATTGAAGCAGGGCCTGGTCTTCCTGCCAATGCAGTTCTTGCCCAGGTAATACCTCCATCCGGATTTATTAAAGCAGATCCATTTGCTGGAGGAAAAGCAGTAGCAGTAAAGTTTTCGGTATATGGTAAAGCTAATGGTGCCGGAACTGTAAATGTTACAGTTGTAGTATCATTACTTACTCTTAAATCGGTACTACCATTTGGAAGCCTGGTATAAATTCTTAAAACATGCACACCCGCAGCAACCGTAAATGAAGGAGATAATGTTATTGGAGCCGAATTGGTAAATGTTGGGATTTTTAAATTTGAAAGTGTAATTATTGATCCCAAAGCAGCACCATCTAAAATCATTCCTACTTGAACAGATTTTAATGTATCAGTACCAAAGTTTCTGATAGTAACTCTTGGTGTAACTGGAAGCTTACATTGTAAACCAGCCACTGGTTCCAATACCGATCCAATAGCAGCATCTCTGGTAAGTAAGGTTGATGCAGGCGTTACCTGAGCCCACCAAACACCATATCTTGAATCATTATCTGCAGTACCAACTCTTTGTGCAGCATATTCCTGGATTGTCCACAATGAACCATCTAAAGGATCCAATGCACTGTGGCTGTAATCGCCCCATCTTGCTCTTGGGCCTCCAAAATCTTTATAATAAGTACTTAAACCAACTTTGTAAATATATTCATCATCGGTAGTGTTAAGTGGTGTGGTATTGCTTCTAAAACTATAAGCAGCACTCACTCTTGAAGTACTTGATGAAACGGTGTATCCAATCAACACATCTTCATTTTCATTAACAGCAATTGACGGAAACCATCTGTAATTATTGGGCATTCCTGCACCAATTCTTCCCCTTTGCATTACGTTTCCAAAAGATGCACCAGCATTTCCGTTTAATTGCCACCATTGAACAGCAACATTGGTAGCATTAATACCGATATGTTGAGCCACCCAGATATTTCCATTTACCATTACACCAGAACTGATACGGGCATCGTTAGTTGCAAGTTTCCTTGTTTCGCCTAACTGCTCTGCCACATTACCTGGAGAATTAATCCAAGCTTGGGTTGTTGTTGGAAATACTACGCCAGTACCGGTTGTGTTCCAGGTAGCAGTAGGAAGATTTCCTGTTACAGTAGATAAGCGGATAGAACCAGCTGTTCCACTCCAGTTTTGCATAATGTAAAATGTACCTGGGCTTGGGTTTGAACCATAAACGGTAACAGGTAAAGGAGCATCACCATCGCCAGTTCCTTTTTCAATTGCCTGTGCATCTACACCAAAAGTTACAGGAGAGCTTGCTAATAATTTTGCTTTATCTAATACAAATAAAATGGGTCCGCCAAAAGAACCTGAAGGGAATTTTCTGCCAGATACCACTAACCATCTGTTATCAAAACCTAAATAAGGGTGATCTAAAAAGAAAGAACCACTTGCAACATTGGGTACAAAAGTATACCGGAACCAAGTGCCTGTAGGATCGCTAGATTGCGATACCAATACAGCTACCCTGTTGCCATTATTACCACTACAATCTATAGCAGAATAAAACCAACGGTTACTAACCGGGTCGTATTTAAT
>JANPAP010000384.1:0-15864 GCA_031429975.1 Chitinophagaceae bacterium | reverse complement strand
ACCATCCGGTTTCAAAACACAGGAACCGATACTGCTTATACAGTTGTTTTGAGCGATACCCTCAGCAGTATGTTACAACCAAATACTTTGCAGCTGATTTCCAGTTCGCATAACTGTAAAACAACCGTAAATGGTAATATTGTTTTCTTTGAGTTCCTCAATATTTTATTGCCCGACAAAAATGTGAATGAATTAAAAAGCCATGGTTTTGTACAGTTTAAAATTAAACCGCAAGCCAACATTCCCATCAACAGCAATATTCCCAACAAGGCAGCAATTTATTTTGATTATAACAGTCCCATTATTACCAACACAGCTATAACTCAAATAAAAAACTCAGTTGTTCCCCTACCCTTAAAACTTATTTCATTTACAGCAATAAAAATTTCGGAGAATACTGCTTCAATTTTTTGGACAACAACCAATGAAATAAATGTGCGGCAATTTATAATTGAACAAAGTTTTGATGGCAGCCGCTTTACAAATATTGGTTTTGAAAATGCCAAGGGCAGGCAATACAATAATTACACAAAATCAGTTACAATTTCAGCCGGGGAAATTGTGTATTACCGAATGAAGATGATTGATTTTGATGGTCAATTTGTTTATAGTCCTGTAGTAGTTTTAAGAAAAAACAACAGCAAGGAAGGCTTTACCATTTTAAATAATCCTGTACAAAATTCTCTCAATATTTCTATACAGGATGCTGGCTTAAGAAACACAACCGTAAGCATTCTCAATACACAGGGCATGCTGATGCAAAGCATAATATTGAAAAAGGATTATGAAATTATTGATATCAGCAAACTGTCCATTGGCATTTATATTTTACAAACTGTAAAGGGAAACAAACAGTTTATTGTAGTAAAGTAACTTTTGGTGGAAATTTTATTTGCCTTCAACCAAAACCGGTTGAAGGTTTTTTTATTCTTTAAATTGTATAACTTCATTTTTCCAATGAATAACCAACTAAAATTAATGTCAATTATGATAAAAGCATTTATAAAATCTATTTGTTGCATTTTATATTTGGCAACAGCTTCTACCGCCATTGGCCAAAATACCGAAACAACCGCTTTCGATTACAAAAGAGATTTCAGGGCAATATTTACTAAAACACAAGATGATGAAAGCGGATTTGCTTATAAAAAATTATTGCCCCGGTTTTTAGACCGGGATACCTCTCTAAGCAAGGCTGAAATGCTGGCTTTATTAATTGGTTTTACCGAAGACTCCCATTACAAACCTTTTGAGGATATGGAAACCGAAAAGGAAATTTTTGACCTGAACGATCAGAAAGATTTTACAGAAGGCATTGCCAGCGGAAGAACTTACTTGCAAACACATCCACTAAGTCTACGGGTTTTAAAAGAAGTTTCTTACAGTTACCACATGCTAAAAAATGAAGACAGTGCTAACTACTATATGGATTTGGTTGATAAAGTAAT
This sequence comes from Chitinophagaceae bacterium, assembly GCA_031429975.1. GTDB lineage: Bacteria > Bacteroidota > Bacteroidia > Chitinophagales > Chitinophagaceae > Ferruginibacter. The sequence continues at coordinate 14,416 of JANPAP010000384.1, read as the reverse complement.
GGAAGCAATGATTTACAGCGGTATCGGAAAAAAGCCGGATTCTCCAATTTTTTCGTTGGGCTTATCAGACGGTGAATATTTTATTGAAAACATTGGCATGAAAGTGTTGAATAAAAATACCGACTGGAATAAAGACAACCAATTTATGGAGATTATTGATGCATCAAAAAACATGGACGATCATATCAATTACTTTTTTGTAATTCAGCATGCCAAGGAAAAAATTGATGACGAAAAAGTAAACGACTCAACAGATAAGAAAAAGAAAAAACCAAAATTCGATAAAAAATCAAAAGATAAAGAGAAGGAAAAAGTAAAAGAAAAACCAAAATTTGATAAAAAAAGTAAAAAGGATAAATTGGTAAATGAACCCGTTTTGCCAGTTTCAACAGATAGTTTACAAAATAAAAACTAATCAAATAAATCGGAACTTAAATAACGATCACCCCGGTCGCAAACAATAAAAACAATCACGCCTTCAGTTAATTCTTTTGCCAATTCAATGGCGGCGTGGGCTGCACCACCGCTGCTCATGCCGCTAAAAATGGCTTCTTCCCTTGCCAGTTTTTTTGCCATAATCCGGGCATCTTTTTCATCAATTTCAATAATGCGGTCTACCCTTTTGCGATCAAAAATGGTGGGCAGATATTCGGGTGCCCATTTACGGATACCGGGAATTTTTGAACCATCGGAAGGTTGACAACCGATTATTTGAATGGCTGCATTTTTTTCTTTTAAAAATTTTGAAACGCCCATAATACTTCCGGTGGTGCCCATACTCGAAACAAAATGAGTGATGGTTCCGTTTGTATCATTCCATATTTCGGGGCCGGTGGTTTTATAATGCATCCCTGGGTTATCGGGATTACCAAATTGATTCAACAATAAATAACCGCCCTTTTGTAATTGAGCTTTTGCGTAATCTATAGCACCTTCCATAGATTGCGCCTTGGGAGTTAAAATCACTTTTGCACCAAATGCTTCCATGGTTAAAACCCTTTCTCTGGTGGCATCTTCGGGCATTACCAATTCTATCGGCACTTTAAATAAACTTGCAATCATGGCCAATGCAATACCGGTATTGCCACTGGTGGGTTCTATAAGTGTTATGCCCTCTTTTATTTCGCCCCGGTCAAGAGCGCCTTTTATCATACCAAAAGCAGCCCTGTCTTTTACACTTCCACCAGGGTTATTTCCTTCCAGTTTGCCGTATATTTTTACATTATTGTTAGGATTTAATTTTTGTAATTCAACCAACGGCGTGTTGCCTACTAAGTCTAATATACCTGCCATGATGTTTATTTATGATTGTTATTTACTGCGTATTTGTAAAGATAGTTATTGTAAAATATTGAACTACTCAAGTTACAGGCATATATACATACAAAAGCCGCTCTTTGCAGAGCGGCTCGTAAAATATTCAATATTCAATTAATTAGATTCTGAAGTGAGCGAAAGCCTTGTTAGCTTCTGCCATACGATGCGTATCTTCTTTCTTTTTGAAAGATGCACCTTCACCTTTGCTAGCTGCAACAATTTCGTTTGCTAATTTTTCTGCCATGCTACGTCCGTTTCTTTCACGGCTGTAACGTACCATCCATTTAATACTTAAAGAAATTTTTCTATCGGCACGAACTTCGGCTGGAATTTGAAAAGTAGCACCACCAATACGGCGACTGCGAACTTCTACTCCTGGAGTGATATTAGCTAAAGCTCTTTTCCAAACTTCATAACCATTTTCGCCGGTTGTTTTGGTAACCTTATCAATGGCATCATAAAAAATAATGTATGCGCCACTTTTTTTACCTTCCCACATCAAATTGTTTACAAATCTTGTAACTAATTTATCGCTAAATTTTGGATCTGGCGCTAATGGAATTTTTTTTGGTTGTGTCTTCCTCATTGGAATAAACTTTTATGCTTTCTATTAATAATAATTTTTAATCCGCTTCAATTTCAGTTAAGAAACTTGCTGCTTATTTTTTGGCTCTTTTGGTACCATATTTACTACGGCTTTGCTTACGGTCTTTTACACCGGCAGTATCCAAACTACCACGAACGATGTGATAACGTACACCTGGCAAATCTTTTACCCTTCCACCACGAATCAATACGATTGAGTGCTCTTGCAAATTATGTCCTTCACCAGGTATATAGGCAATAACCTCAATTTTATTGGTTAAACGAACTTTTGCAACCTTACGCAATGCTGAGTTTGGTTTTTTAGGAGTTGTAGTATAAACCCTTGTACAAACACCACGGCGTTGTGGACAACTGTCCAAAGCCCTAGATTTACTAGTTGTAGTGATTGCTTCTCTTCCTTTTCTTACTAATTGTTGTATTGTAGGCATTGTTAACCCTTTATTTTTGGACGGCGAAGGTAGGAATTCTCTTTTAAAAATGTAACATAAATGTTTATTTTTTTCAAAGTTTATTGATATTTCCTAAAATAAGCCCTGTTTAAGTATAAATATTAAATTATGTTGGTTGAATCAGCAAGTTTTGAATGCCTGATTCTAAATAAATTTTATTGATCAGCTGATTTTTAGCAGCCAGTTATGTGTATCGGTTGCTAAACCATATCGTATAGTATCCATTTTTTTCTTGATCTTTCCTGCCACATCAAAATGCAATACGTCAAATTCCATCTGGTTGTCCTTGTAAGTAAGCTCTTTTATTAAAGCAATGGTTGCTGCAGTTCCGGTGCCAAATATCTCTTTTAATTGACCCGATTTATAAGCATCTGTTATTTCATCAATCTGTATGGGTCTTTCCTCCACCTCAATATTCATATCGCCTAATAATTGAATAACACTATCCCTGGTAACTCCTGCCAGTATGGTCCCTTCCTCTAAACTGGGGGTAATAGCTTTATCACCAATAATAAAGAACACATTCATGGTGCCACATTCCTGTACAAATTTATGCTCAATTGCATCCATCCAAAGCACCTGGTCGTATCCTTTCAAATGCGCTTGTGCAGAGGGATACAAGGCGCCTCCATAATTTCCGGCAGCTTTTGCAAAACCAATTCCACCTGGTGCAGCACGTACATATTTTTCTTCAACATGAATCCGCATAGGCGTATTATAATAAGGGCCAGTAGGGCTTAAAATAATCAAAAATTTGTAATTGCTACTTGGCTTCACTCCTATTGCCTGATCGGTGCTGATCATAAACGGGCGGATATATAATGAGTGATTTTCCATTTCAGGTACCCAATCCTTGTCAAGTAGTATTAACTTTTTTAGGCCTCCCATAAAAATTTCTTCGGGTACTTGTGGCATTTGCATCCTTTCGGCCGACAAATTAAAGCGGTTAAAATTATCGTATGGCCTAAAAACCTGGATGGCCCCATCTGGACTTTTGTAAGCTTTAATCCCTTCAAAAATTGCCTGTCCGTAATGAAAAACTGCCAATGAAGGATCAACCATTAATGGTTGATAGGGTTTTATTTCAGCCGTTTGCCATTGGCCATTAATACAATCCACTTCGAGCATATGATCGGTAAAATATTTTCCAAAAGGGATATTTTCGAGCTTGGTATTTTTTAATTTACTTTCTTGTACAGGCGTTATAATAAAATCGGCGGTAGCTTGCATTATTGTTATTTTTACCGCAAAGAAACAAAAAATATAACAGAGTAAAGTTCAGCTACATGAGTTTAGATAATATTCAACTATCTCCAATAGTTATTCAACAGTTGTTTACAAATTCATTAATAGAATTGAAAAATAAAAACACTGAATTAGAAACCCAATCCCTTTTTGAAATAAACCTGCTGGGAAAAAATTTAAAAAAAATAGTGATTTTAGTAAGCTATCCGGATATTGCTTATTTACCTGATGAAGAATTGAATTTTTTAATGGGTATACTGTCAGCTTGTAACCTATCGATGGATGATGTGGGTATTGCCAATGTTTTAAATAATCCAACAATTGATTACCAGATTTTATCTAAGGATTTACAAACTGATAAAGTTTTATTATTTGCTGTTGGCACAGATGCAATTAAATTACCACTTGCATTTCCGCATTACCAAATTCAACAGTACCAATCGCAAACCTATCTTGCAGCGCCATCCTTAACTTTACTGCAAAATAACAAACCAGAAAAAACCAAACTCTGGTTTTCACTTAAACAATTATTCGCTATTTCATAAAATGAACAACCAACTTATTTTCGCCAGCAACAATCAAAATAAATTAATTGAAATCCGGAAAATACTGGGGAACAGTTTTGAAATAATCGGTTTAAAAGAAGCCGGTATTGATATCGACATTCCGGAACCTTTTGATACTTTAGAAGAAAATGCTGCAACCAAATCGGCTACTATTTTTAAACTAACTGCCAATGATTGTTTTAGCGAAGACACCGGTTTATTTGTGGATGCACTAGATGGTGAACCTGGTGTAAAGAGTGCCCGATATGCAGGTGACATTGCTGACAACAAAGCCAACATTGAAAAACTATTACTGAATCTTGCAGATAATACAAACCGAAAAGCCCGTTTCAGAACTATCATCTCATTAATTAAAAATGGTACTGTTACTGAGTTTGAAGGAATTTGTGAAGGAAACATCTTACTACAACAAACTGGTGAAAATGGTTTTGGATACGATGCTGTTTTTACGCCTGAGGGGAGTGAAAAAAGTTTTGCAGAAATGGATATAGATGAAAAAAATAGTTACAGTCACCGCAAAAAAGCAATGGCCAAATTAATTGCATTCCTTCATCAAAATAATTATTAAATATGGGCCGGCTAAAAATTGAAATGCCCTCACAGCAATTAGCATCAGTTACAATTCCAGTTCGGATTTCTGATATTAATTATGGCAACCATGTGGGCAACGATGCATTTGTTTCAATTATACATGAGGCCCGTTTGCAATGGCTTATTAAAAATAATTATACCGAATTAAATTTTGCCGGCACAAGTTTAATAATGAGTGAAATTGCCATTGAATTTAAAAATGAAAGTTTTTATGGAGATACTATAAATATCACAATTTATGTTGGCGAAATTTCGAGAGTAAGTTTTGAACTTTTTTATACATTATCTACACAAAGAGACTCAATTGATTTTTTGTTGGCCAATGCAAAAACCGGAATGGTTTGTTATAATTATGAAACAAAAAAAACGGTTAGCATCCCCGATGAAATCAAAAAATTAATTTCAACTTCCTGATTATTTTTCATTCCAGATCCGCCAATTTTCCTCTGCCTGAATTAATAACATGCTGTAGCCATTTTGATAACGGGCACCCCTGCTTTCGGCTTCTTTTAAAAACAATGTTTGCACCGGATTATACACCAGGTCGAATAAATAATGTTGATCAGTAACAAACTGATAAGGTATTGCAGGGCTTTCGCTTTCATTGGGGAATGTACCTACCGGAGAGCAGTTGATAATTACGGTATTTGATTTCATTATTGCTTCGTCAATATCACCGTATTGAATGGTGCCGGCAACAGTAGTTTTATTTCTTGAAACTGATAAAAAACTTATTCCCAATTTTTTTAAAACAAACTGTATGGCTTTAGCAGCGCCGCCTGTACCCAATATCAACGCATTTGTATGATGCGGTTGCAATAAAGTTGAAAATGATTTTTCAAACCCAAATACATCTGTATTAAAAGCTGTTATTTTCCCCTCAATAAATTTAAGGCAATTGCAGGCACCAATTAATTTTACATCTTCCGATACAAAATCGGCAAATTGCAAAACCTGCTCTTTATAAGGAATGGTAACGCACAACCCATTTAAACCTGCGGTGTTTTTTATCAATGCAGGAAGTTCATTAATTGATGGAATGGAAAAATTTTCAAAAACACAATCAGCTAATGGTTCTTTAATAAATTTTTCATCAAAATATTTTTTTGAAAAAGAATGACCCAGCGGATAACCGATTAATCCATAAACTTTCATTCTGAAATAAATAATTGATGAAAAAATTTAAACAATATTTTTATCCAGATACAATTCAAACGTATCGCTTCTTAAACCAATCCGCATTGTTTCCAATGCTATCACTTCGGATGGTGCTATATTTCCAAGATTAACATTACAGCCTATCAATTCCAAAAAATACAATTGCTGGGCTTTTTGGGGAGCTTCCCATAAAATTTTTTCTTCGGGAATTTGTGTTAGAATTTCCTGAACCAATCCTTCTCTTACTTCACCGCTGCTTCTATAAATTCCAACATTACCAGCTTCTCTTGCTTCGGCAATAACATAGGTTGAACCAGCTTCCAATTCTGCCTTCATTAATTCAATCCATTTGTAAGGAGGAATAATATGCGTAACATCTTTGCTGCCTACTTCGCTTAAAACAATACCATGTTTGGTAAGCTTTTCTATGTAACCACATTTTTCGGCATGAGGAATCGAAATAGATCCATCACTCACTTCCATATATTTTACATTAAACTCCTTGCATACATTGATGTATTCTTCAAATTGATTGCGAATTAAAAAGGCTTCAAACAAAGTGCCGCCAAAATATACCGGGATTTCATACGATTGATAAACGGCTAATTTTTCTTTCAAATTCGGAGTTACATAAGCGGTTCCAAATCCCAACTTTACAATATCAACATGAGGATGAGAGGAACTCATAAAATTTTTTGCTTCTTCAACACTCAATCCTTTATCCATAACCATTGTAATACCATTGGCACGGGGCTTTGCAGTTCTTGTTGGTATTTGGCTCAACTGAAAATTCATACTTTTTTTTTAATTGGCGCAAAGATAACTATTGAGCCCGATATCCAAATAATGGGCATTCGGGTTAACAAAAAAATTAAAAAAAATTCAGTTGTACAAACTTTAAAGAAGAAAATAAATTTTAAAACTGGATGACTATTAAATCATAAAATATATTAAACACTTATTTTCGGGAACGTTTAAATCTTGCTACAATATCTACCACCATTGAGTTCTGGAGGATTGATGGATTTAATTCAACCAATTTTTTTATTAACCTCGGATTTTTTTCAAGCCCCATTTCTAATTGAATCATTGCTTCTTTTGATTTTCCGATAGCCAATAAAAATGCCGATTTATATAAATAAAAAACAGGTTTTTTATTTGTTAACTCTAATGCATGTTCAACATATTCTATTCCTTCTTCAAAACAATTTGTTTTATAAAGGCATTTTAATAACTCCAGCCACCCATTAATATTTTTTGGCTTTGACCTTACTACATTTCCTAGATACTGAACAGCCAATTCTACCTTTCCCATTTCCATATAACACTGCCCCATTGCCAAATTATACTCTGCCTGGGTTCTATGTATCCGCATGGCCATTTCAAGATTTTTTACCGCACTATCCCAAACGCCTTCATTCATATAGGTACAGGCAATTTTATAAAACAATTCGCTGTTTTCTTGATTCAGGTGCGATGCTTTTCGATAATGAAAACGGGCCTGTGCAAAATTTTGTAATCGATCGTAACTATGGCCGATAGCTTCATAAATCACTTCTTCGGGTCTTGATAATTCTAATACTTTTTGCAATGCATCAATGGCTTCTTTAAATTTCCTTAGCCGCAAATAGGCATCGGCCAAATTACGCCAGGCGATATCAAATTTTTCATCAATAGCAATGGCATACAGATAAGCATCAACTGCTTTTTCATAAAGCTTTATTCCTTGATAAGATGTTGCCAGATTAAACCATGCAAGCTCATTAAATGGATGCTCTTCAATTATAGTTTGGTGAATCCGGATGCTCTCTTCATTTCTTCCGGTAAAATCGGTCCAAAAACAAATTTTGTATAAAGCCTCTTCATTCGTTGGATCCATTTCCAAAATCAGTTTCAGGCAATCAAATACTTTATCAAAATTTTCATAATCATCATACACATCAGCCAATTCAAACAGCAATTCTAGTTTCTCTTCTCCTTCAAAATAATCCAGTGCCGCTTCTAAAACTGCAGCTGCATTTTCCTGTTTATCCAATGCCAGGTAGGCATCGGTTTTAAGAATATATAAATTGATATCGGTAGTATCCATTAACTCCGCTTGTTGAAGAAAATAAAGCGCTTCTTTATACTTTTGAGATGCGATAAGCAGATCGGCTTTTTTCAATAATAAAGCGGATGAGTAGGGATATTGGTTAATTGCAATATCAGAAGCTTCGAGGGCTTTTTGCAATTCCTCATTTTCATCAAAATAATCTATAATCTTTTCAAAAGAATCTTCTTCAATAAAAGAATGGCTTTTACCCGATTTTAAGTTTTCAAATTGGCGTAATAACTCATTTATTTCATCCCGGTTTTCTCTGTAGTTGTATTTGCTCATGGTAGTGGATAAGGTTGTTGTAATTTACAGGAATTTTTAAATACCTGAACTTTTTTGTAACATTTATTATATTTAGACGTTATAAAAATGTAAAATAATCCATGAACGGTAGGGTTTTTAACATAATTTTATTTAGTTTTACTCAAAGATATTTCCAATGAATAAATTTATCAAAATAACAACAATCGGAGCAATGCTATTCAGTATGGCGATTGTATCGTTTGCCGATAGGGGTATTGGGAGGAAAAACAAGTCAAAAACACTGTTGAACATTAACACCGAATTTAATCTTAGAAATTCCATTGCCGTTAATATTAAAAATGGCTTAGCCTTTAAAGGAAGTTTATTCAGCAATCAACAAATAAGCTCCAGTTCGATGATGAGTACAACTATTATGACTTATCAAAAAGGCAACACCACTTACATAATTCCTTACAAACAAAAAATTGCTGTTTCAGAAATGAGGCAAGGATACACCGGAATTAAATTAATTTTAAGAAAGTAAATTTTCAAATTTAGATAAAAAAAGACCTTAGTTTACTAAGGTCTTTTTTTATTTTTTATCCTTTTATACTTTTTTTATAAACTTGATTTTTTCCCAGCTTTATTTTCATTATAAGTCATAACCCTGTAACCCATTTTTGGAAAATCAAATTTTGCTATTGGCAATGAATTAAAATCAATTTTTGAAATTGTATAAACAAACTTAATTTTTTCTGATTCAAATTCATATTGCAAAGGCACCCCATCAAGATTCATAAATGTTGGATCGTAATCTTTATTATTAATGCTTAAATCTTTTGTATAAAAAACCGCAACCGAAGTGCCATCTTTTAACTTTGTATTTGCCTTAGTGCAACTATATCCCAAAATTTCTTTTGTTTCGTTTTGTTTTACAAAAACCAGCCCCTCACTCTTTTTATTTTTTTCTTCCCAGTTTTCTTTTGATAATGTTATCATTAATTTTTGGCCGCTATACTCTTTAAGAATAACTGCAGCACCCGTTTTTGCATCATGAATGGTTTTTTCCATCCCCAAACTGCTAACCATATCGGTGCGGCTCAAACCACCTTTTAAGTAAACTGTTACACTTGCACCATTAAGTGCATTTGCTATCGGTTCATTTTTTAATGATACAATATTGATATTATAAATAAGTGTTCCCTCGGAAATTGATTTTTGTGCCTTTGAAACAACAACAGAAAAAATCAATATTAGCAAGAAAAACAATTTTGAAATTTTCATCATTTTAATTTTACTAAAGATAATAAAATCTTGTGCCAACAAATTATATTGAAGGTTTTACAAAGTTGTTTAACAAAGCATTAGTGTAACTGACTAATTTTTTTTAGGCTTATTTTTTAAGTCCTGCACTTTTTTATTTGTTTCCTGCATAGCCTGTATTCGTTCCTGCAGTTTACTTTGTTTTACTGGCTTCTTTTTATTTATTTCAATCTGGGCTAATATCTTATCGTGATCAATAATATATTTTTGAATTACAATTTGTAAAATTAATGTGATGGTATTTGAAATGGTGTAATACCAGGTTAAGGCCGATGGCAATCCGTTGAAAACGCCCAATAATAAAACCGGAAATATATAAGGCATATATTTCATCATCGGGTTCGAGTTGTCCTGCATATTACTCATACTGTAAACCGAAATCAGTAAGCTGGTAAGCGTTGCAGTTAAAGTAAATAAACTAACATGATCGCCATAAAAAGGAATTGTAAAAGGCATATTATAAATAGAATCATAAGCAGCCAGATCTTTAGCCCATAAAAAACGCTGCCCTCTTAAATCAATATTTGATTGGAAGAAATAATACAGCGACATAAAAATTGGAATTTGTAACAATGCCGGCAAACATCCTCCCAATGGGCTTACCCCAGCCGATTTCCAAAGCTTCATCTGATCCATACTAAAAGCCTGTTTATCATCGCCATGTTTTTCCTTTAACCGATCAATCTCTGGTTTAAGTGCTTTCATTTTTGCGCCACTTAAATAACTTTTATATAAAATTGGCGATGTAAGTAACCTGATTAATAAAGTTAGCAGCAGGATAACAATACCCATGCTAGCCACATTTTTGCGAATTAAATCGAACACCGGTAATAAAAAATACCGATTGATATATTTTACAAAAGCAAAAACACCGCTTCCGTAAGGAACAATATTTTCCAACTTATTGTCATATTTTTTCAATACATTATAATCACTCGGTCCATAATATAATTGTAAAGGAATTTGTACATTACCAGCAACCGGTACAACGCTTAAATTAAAATTTACAGCTGTTTGCGCTATCAAATGCGTAGCTGTATCAGGTACTGTCCATTGTGCATGAGCAGATTGAAAATTATTTTTATTTATTAATGCTGATAAAAAAAACTGTTGTTTTACTGCAAACCAATTAACGGGCTTTTCCATTTTAATTTCGTCTCCCGAATTACCCAACATTTCAAAATCAAATTTGCCATCTTCTACATAACACATATGTGTTTGCTGCTTTTCATATTTTAAATCCTTTTCAATTACGGGTGTTTGCGTTTGCCATAAAAGGTGCACCACATTTTGTGTTATTAACTTATCAACTCCAATTAACTGAATTGAAAAATCTAATAAATATTTACCGGGATATAAACTGTATTGATGCACAATTTCCTTACCGGTGCTGTCTTTCAAACTAAAACTAATGGTTTGGCTTTTATCAGCATTGATGGTTTTTACCGGATGTGAAAAAATTAAATCGGATGTTTGAGCAGTACGGTTTTCACCAGAATTAATTGCGTAAGAAATTTTATTATTGTTGGATGTATTTAAAAAAACCGGCTTGTCGTCAAAAGTTTTATAGTTTTTTAATTCCACCATTTTGGGCTGGCCTCCCTTGGTTGAAAACGTAATTTTTAATAAATCATTTTCAATTTGAATCAGTTCTTCCTGCTGAGAAATCTGGTTAGGAAAATTTCCTACCGATTGTGTTTTACGGATTAATTCTGCATTTATTGAGTCTTTTGCAATGGCATTGCTATCTACCAGTGGTTTTAATCTTGCAATGGAGTCTTCAACTCTTTTTTGTTCGGCCTGTAAGGCCTGACTTCCTTTACTATTAAAATAAAACATGCCCATCATCAATAAGCCAATCAACACAAAACCTATCACTGTATTTCTATCCATTCCCATAATATAATTTTAAGTGGGCAAAGGTAACTAAACTTGCAGTGTAACCCCATAAAAAAAGCCCTGAAATATCAGGGCTTTTATGAATGGTTTTAAACTTATTTTTTTGCAGCAGGAGCAGCTTTTGCGGCAGGAGCAGCTTTTGCAGCGCCGGCTTTAGGAGCAGCAGCCTCTTCTTGTTTCAATTGACGTGTCATTGTAATTGACGCAATTGGAATACGAGGAGAGTTCATGATCTCCAGGTTATCAGCTTTAACATCTTGTACCCGGATATTTTCGTTTAATTCTAAATTGGTAATATCCAACTCAATATTTTCACGTAAATACTTTGGTAATAATTTTACTTTTAAACTTTTTATTTTAGTTACCAGTTTACCGCCGGCTTTAACACCTGCTGGAGAACCTGTAAACCTTATTGGCAAGGTTACAATAACTTTTTTATCGTCTACCAGTTCTAATAAATCAACATGAATTAACCTGTCGCTTACTTTATCAAACTGTAAATCTTTCAAAACACATTTGTACGAATTACCGTCAATCTGTGCATCTACCACCATAAAGTCGGGGGTGTATACTAAGTTTTTGAAAGAAGTTGCCAATGCGGCAAAATTAATTTCTTTAGCACCTCCGTAAATTACAGCTGGCACTTTTTCCTCAAGGCGAAGTTGGCGGGTGGCTGTTTTGCCAAATTCGGTCCTGATTTGTCCTTGGATTGTAATTGATTTCATTTTATTTTTTTTTTGAGCTGCGAAGGTAAGGTAAAAATCCTTCTGATAAATTTAAAAAGAAAGGTTTTTTAAGCCTAAAAAGCCCGTCAACAGTACTGGAAATATAAATTTATTATTTTTTATTCGCCATCCTGCTTCTTAAAAACAGGCTGTTGATACTTCTGTTTTCCAATGCATTTCTAATAGCAATGGCAAATAATTCATCGGTAGATACTACCCTTATTTTATCACAAAGTGGTTTAACCGGAATGGTATCGCAAACCACCAACTCTTCTAAAACACTGTTTTGAATATTTTCGTAAGCATTACCACTTAATACCGGGTGGGTACAAAATGCCCGTACACTGTTGGCACCTTTCTCTTTGATCAACCCTGCACTTTTTGCAAGAGTACCTCCTGTATCACAAATGTCATCCAACAATACCACATCCCTTCCGGCCACATCACCAATTAAAACCATACTGGCAATTTCATTGGCTCTTTTTCTATGCTTATCACAAATCACCATTTCGCATTCAAAGTAAGTAGCTACTTCTCTTATTCTGTTTGCACTACCGACATCGGGTGCTGCAAAAGTTAAATTTTCCAAATTCAAACTTTCAATATAGGGGATAAAGATGGCTGATGAATCCAGGTGATCAACCGGAATATCAAAATAACCTTGTATTTGTGGCGCATGCAAATCCATGGTAACAACTCTGTCGGCGCCAGCAGCAGTTAACATATTGGCCACCAGCTTTGAGCCGATAGCTACCCTGGGCCTGTCTTTCCTGTCTTGCCGGGCATAACCGTAATAAGGAATTACAGCAATTACTTTATAAGCCGATGCCCTTTTGGCTGCATCAATCATCAGCAATAATTCCATTAAATTATCAGTTGGAGAAAAGGTACTTTGAATTAAAAATACAAATTGGCCACGGATACTTTCCTGAAACTCCACTCCTATTTCTCCATCACTGAAACGCTGGATATTTACCCTGCCCAGTGGTTCTCCAAATTTTTTTGCAATTGCTTTTGCCAGATATTCAGACCCTGTTCCGGAAAAAAGTTTTGAATTATGCGACATTATCATAAAATCAATTAAGGAATAAGTGAGGAATTAGAATTGCAAAACTATCCATTTTAAAATTGATAGATTAAATTTATACAATGGAAAATTTAAATAAAAATTCCAACTCAATAAAAAACTGGGCAACCGATGACCGGCCACGGGAGAAATTAATGAGCAAAGGTGCAGATGTACTGAGTGATTCGGAATTACTGGCCATCCTCATCAGTAATGGATATAAAGAAAAATCGGCGGTAGCACTTGCCAAAGAAATTTTAAATTTGGGTAATAATAACCTGAACGAATTAGGCAAAATATCCATCAGCAGCATGCAAAAAGTAAAAGGTATTGGCCAGGCAAAGGCCATCATTATTGCTGCAGCATTGGAATTGGGCCGAAGAAGACATGCAGCTTCAGTTTTGGAAAAAACAATTATACGTTGTAGTAAAGACATTGCCCAATACTTGCGTACTGTTATAAAAGATTTTGGCTATGAAGTTTTTGGCGTTTTGTTTTTAAATAAAGGCAATAAAATAAATCACTTCGAAATTATCAGCCGGGGCGGTATAACCGGTACAGTGGCCGATCCAAGGATTATTTTAAAGAAAGCATTGGAAACCGAAGCCACTTCAATTATTCTTTGCCACAATCATCCATCTGGAAATTTAAAACCCAGCCGTGCCGACCAAGACCTTACCATAAAAATAAAAGAAGCTGCCAGTTATTTAGACATTCTGGTGATGGACCATATTATTGTAAGTGAAGATGGCTATTATAGTTTTGCAGATGATGGGTTGATTTAGATTTTTTATTACAAGGATTATTTCTTTTATTACACGAATTAATACCGATTACACGAATTGAAAACAGGACTAAGAAATTTAATCTTACTCCTGTTTATCTTATAAATTCAATGGCAAATATGTTCCAATTAATTTTTGTATTAATCCGTGTTATAAGTATTTTCAAATTAAGCCTGTGGCGTAGGCCCCCCAAAAGTAAATGGCATTTCTATCTGCTCCATATCCTGGATCGTTCCATTAGCCGATTCGAATTTTTTTACATTATCAATCATTGCCTTCATAAAACGTTTGGCATGAAATGGAGTAAGAATGATGCGGCTTTTTACTTTACTTTTTGGAGTGCCGGGC
>JANPAP010000383.1:0-6512 GCA_031429975.1 Chitinophagaceae bacterium | reverse complement strand
GCAACTTGCACAGGTCAGTTATAAGATCAATAATGGAAACGGCGCACTGTCGAAGCTCATATCTGATGAAGGCTTTTCAAACAGTATTAAAGGTACATTAACAAACCTGCAGACAAGTTCAAATGAGTTTGCGCATTTTACTGAAAATCTTAATAAAGGAGCTTTATCAAGTAAACTTGATTCTACTATGAGTAACCTGCAGGCGGGCACAAAAGGTTTAAGCGATAATATGGACGCCGTAAAGCACAGTTTTTTATTAAGAGGATATTTTAAAAAACAGAAAAAAGCGGAAGCAAAAAAAGCAGCAGATTTAAAGAAGTTAAATGAAAAAAATTTACAGGATCTGCAATTATCTAATAACAAAAAAGACAGTATAAAATTATGAAAACAAAAACTATTGGAATTGTCATCATAGCAGTTGGCGCAATAATGATGCTGTATACAGGATTCAATTACGTAACAACTGAAAAGGTTGTTGATCTAGGTCCAATTCAGATTAACAAGGAGAAACAACACTCCGTTAAATGGCCTTCAATTCTGGGCGGTATTATAATTATTGGAGGTATTGCAATCATTGCACTCGGAAAAAAAACGAATGATTCATAAATTAAAAAAATGCATTTCGAAGCCTTGTTAAAAGTGTGAATATTATAATTTTTATCAAGGTTTATGTAACAGTTTAAAGTTTACAAAAATGCAACTTTGTACTGCAATATGGCAACCCATTTTTAAAAATTATGATCATGAATAACTTAACAGAATTAAAAGGAAACTGGAACGAAATAAAAGGAAAACTTAAACAAAAATTTGGAATGTTAACAGACAGCGATTTGTTGTTTGCTAAAGGCAAACAGGATGAGATGCTGGGCAGGCTGCAAATAAAACTTGGCAGAACAAAAGCAGAAGTTCATAAAATTATTTCGGAATTATAGATCGTTTTGATTTGTAACAATTCTTAAAATAAATACAATGACAAGAACAAAAAAATTAGGTATCTGGATGGATCATGCTAGTGCAAACCTGATGGAATGCACTGACCAGATTGAGACAAAACTTGTAATGGCAGCAGCCGATGACCAAATTGAAAATGACAGCATCGTAAAAGGAGAATCGCAACAACATAAAAAGGACCAGAATATATTATCGGCCTACTACAAAAAACTGGAATCAATCATTAAGGATTATGAAGAAGTTATTTTGTTTGGGCCAACAAACGCAAAAACAGAATTGTATAACAAACTACAGGCAAATATGCATTTTGATAAAATAAAGATTGTGGTACAGGAAGCTGATAAGATGACAGAAAATCAACAACATGCTTTTGTAAGGGAATATTTTTCAAAAAATTAGTTCCTTACAGCGGCGCTGGTTTTCAAAAAAATAATAGAATGATAAAGTTTAAAAAGCAAATAAAAATATCCATCATCCCCACAAAATATACCTGGTGGATATTGAAGCTTTCGGGAAATAAAGTTTTTCAGGTGAAGAGCACATAATAGTAAATTAAAAACAGTTTTGTATTGTTGTTTCTGCTGATTGAAAAATAACTGTAATAAAAATAACATGCAATTTTGAACTGGCAGTTATGAGACGGTTTTAAAACTTTTGATAAAATATAAAAGAAATAAATAAGGAACAATTTTTACTTAACTTAAAATAAACAATCATGGGAAATTTACTCTACACCATAGCTGTAATATTGGTTATTATCTGGGCTATCGGTTTTTTAGGATTTGCTGCCGGTGGAATTATACATATTCTTCTGGTTATTGCAGCCATTGTTATTTTGCTCAGGGTTATCCAGGGCCGTAAACCTTTATAAAAAACATTAATAATTTAAAAAAATAAAACAAAATGGGAAATTCAAAAAACGGAAAATTAATCGCCGCATTATTAACCGGCGCTGCCATTGGCGGAGCTCTAGGTATACTTTTAGCCCCTGAAAAAGGCAGTGATACCAGAAAAAAAATTGCAAATAAAAGTAATGATCTTGCAGACACTGTAAAAGATAAATTTGGTGAGATTGTGAAAAAATTTAAAAAGGAAGTTGAATCCATGAATGACCAGGCAAATGACATGGTAAGCAATGGTAAAGCTATGGTTGAAAATATTAAATGAAAATAAAAATTCAACGGTTAAACAAACAAAGTAGCCGGAATAACAACTCCGGTTATTTTTAAAAAACGAAGGATTATGGAACCAACAAAAAATTTATTGGAGCCGCTTTTAGAAAGAGCAGAAACCTACAGCAAAACCAGTTTTGAATTACTAAAATTAAAAACACTGGAAAAAACTGCGGATGTTTCAGCTTCCTTGGCTTCAAGAACTTTGTTTACACTTGTTGTTTCGTTTTTTGCTTTTACATTAAATATTGCCATTGGCTTATGGCTAGGCGATTTGTTTGGGAAGGCATATTATGGATTTTTGATTGTTGCTTTTTGTTACGCATTGGTTGCGTTAATTCTATACTTCATACATCCAATTATTAAGGCCCGTGTTAACAATGTTGTTATAAAACAATTGTACAAATAATATTTATGACACCCATTGCAACATCCGAGGAATTAAAAAAAGCTATTAAACAATTGGAACTGCAACAGGCCAGCGAATGGCCATTGCTGAAAGAAGAATTTTTAAAAACAGCTGAAAGTTTAAAGCTCAAAAACATTATCAAAAACACATTTAAAGAAGCGATTGATTTACCCGATCTTAAAACAGATATTATCAATACGGCAATTGGTTTAACAACTGGTATTGTCGCCAAAAAATTGATTATCGGAAAGACATTAAACCCGTTGTCGAAATTAGTAGGTGTTCTCCTGGAAGTGTTTGTTACCAATAAGGTAAGCAAAAACGCAGGTGACATTAAATCTGTTGGCAGCGTTATTATGAAAAAGATATTCGGCCAGCAAGAAGAAAACAAAAAATTATAATGGAAACCCCTTTTAAGTTACCCTTTTATGCGAAAACAGCGCTGATATTTATCAGCGTTTTTGCATTTGTATATGTATTGATTATAGGCCAGGATATTATAGTTCCGCTGGCTTATGCCACTGTATTTGCCATTTTACTCAACCCAATTGTCAATTTTCTTATCTGCAAAAAAATGAATAAGGTTATTGCCATTACAATAGTTGTACTGATTGCACTTATTGTTGTATTGGCGCTGGGATATTTCTTTTTTTCCAGAATAAGTATATTCAGTGAATCAATCCCGCAATTCAAAATAAAATTAACCCGTACTATCGATCGATTGGTAAACTGGTATGCTCATGAGTTTAATTACAGCCGTTCAAAGATTAACCAATGGGTAAGTGAAACACAGAATGCGGCTATCAGTAATTATAATTATGGTGAAACCCTGGCACAACTTGGCAAAATGAGTATTACGCTTGCATTGTTTCCGGTTTATTTATTTATGGTGTTGTATTATAAATCTTTGTTACTGGAATTTATTCGCAAACTTTTTCGAATGGAACATCACATCGCAGTTGTTGAAGTGTTGACAAATTCAAAAACAATTATCCAGAGTTACCTGGTTGGGCTTTTTTTTGAAATGGTTATCATGGCAGTTCTTAATTCAGCAGGTCTTTTATTACTGGGTATTGATTATGCCATCATGCTGGGTGTAATAATTGCCGTACTAAATATCATTCCCTATATAGGAGGAGCTATCGGTACCATATTACCCATGATGGTTGCATTTATTACAAAAGATTCGCTGGGTTATCCGGTAATGGTATTGGTTATGCATATTTTTATACAGTTTTTCGACAATAATTTTATCGTTCCAAGAATAGTAGCTTCCAGGGTGCAAATAAATGCACTGATTTCTATAATTGCGGTTTTGGTTGGAGGAGCAATTTGGGGCGTTTCCGGCATGTTCCTTTCAATTCCTTTGATTGCCATTTTGAAAGTAATTTTTGATCATATTGAATCTTTAAAACCATGGGGATTTCTGTTAGGGAATATTGTTCCAACCAATTCAAAATTTTCTTTTATCAAATTGAAAAAAAAATCATCTCAATAAATTAAAGTTCTTGAAACCAACAGTTGGGTTCCTTATATGGAATCAAAAAATAGTGCAGCAAAACTATAATCAGTTTTAGCCGCTGAAATAAAACGCTACATCAAAACAAAAAAGTTTTATTAGAAAGTAACAGAAAGTTATTAGAACACTTCATAAAATATTAAAAAAAACAGCAGATAACTATCCGCTGTTTTTTTATTACAAACAGTTTATGGTTTGTTAAATGATTAAGCTAATAAAATACATTAAAACACTAACTCTATTTTAAAATTATATGAATTATGTAAGCGTTTATAAAAATTGTGTAACTGCATATTTCAGATAGTAAGTTACCTTAATGCACATAACATTATGCAAAAAAACATTAAAAATATATCAAAAAAACAGTCCGGTATTTCCCGAAGAAATACTGCTTCAACAAATGACGATACCCTTCGCCGGCTTGCCTTTAACAATACAGCGCAACCTTACATTATTACCATTGCTAACAATGGAAAAGTAATAATGACGAACGGAGCTGCCGCCAAGCTCCTGGGATATTCTAAAAAAGAATTATTGACCACAAACAGCGCCGATGTTTTTGATATTGATGAGAGCAGTTTTAAAAAAATGCTTAAAAAAAGAACCGCCGGCTTGCCATCAATAGCAATAGTAACAGCAATATTTCAAATAGCAGAAGGTAATGCAATGATTTAAACATACCTGTTGTACCGGCCATTTATTTTCATATTTCAGACGCTGAATTTTCTTTAGGTAACTGTTGATCTATTTTTAAAGCATCAATATCCATTTCTCTTTCTATATGCCGGATGGCACTATCACTAAAATCTCCATCTTTATGCAATTTCAATAAAAGGGAGCGCTGAAATTTATTAATTTCTACTTGTGTCTGCAGCAAATTGTCGGGTGCCAAAGCCTGTACAATGTGGTTGGTAAATTTTACTTTTTTATGAAGATGAATCTCTTTGGTAAGTTTACGAATTAACTGTTCGTATTGCATTTTCATTTGCTGCTGTAACTTATTATCACTTGGTATTGGAAATTCTTTTTCGATAAAGTGAAGGGTGCTGTTGGCCAGGTATAACTGTAATTCTTTTTCTTCTTCATCTGTATTATCATTCGACTTTATTTTAAGCATGCGGATTAACATTGGTAGTGAAAGCCCTTGTACAACCAATGTTACAAAAATCACTACAAAGGCCAAAAAAATAATAGACGATCTTTTTGGAAATGCAGTGCCATCCATTAATACCAGCGGCAAAGCCAATGCAGCAGCCAATGATATAATTCCCCGGGTTCCCGTCCAGGCTACAACCAATACATTTTTCCAGGTATCTTCCTGATGTAAAACAGCGTCTATATTTCCTAACGGTATTTTCTTTTTGTTGAAAAATTGTTGCCAATATGCACCTGCAAAAACCCATACAATTCGAACAACAATTGTAACGAGACTAATCATTAAACCATAACCTACAATGTCTCCCATTGGATACCGTCCCATATCTTTAATAATAGATGGTAATTGCAAACCGATCATGATGAAAACAAATCCCTGTAATAAAAAGATCAAGGTATCCCATAACACCCGGCTTCTCATTCGGGCTTGGTACGAAAATGCTTCATGCGATTTTCGGGCAATAAATAAACCGGTTGTAACAACGGCCAATACACCCGACATATGAAAATGCTCGGCTGCCAGGTACGAAACAAATGGAGCCAATAAGGTTAAACTGGTTTCAACAACCGGATTGTTTTCAATTCTTTTATGCGCCCAAACAAACAACCAGCCTGTTACCAAACCAATTAAAATACCAATACCAGAAATTAATAAAAACTGAATGCCCGCTTTCCAAAAAACAAAAGTTCCGGTAGTAACCGCCATCACTGCATAACGATAGGCAACTAAAGCAGAGGCATCATTTACCAAGCTTTCCCCTTCCAGAATAGTGATTACTTTTTTATGCAGCCCCAGTCCTTTAATAATTCCTGATGCGGCCACCGCATCGGGTGGCGAAACAACGGCCCCTAAAACAAAAGCCAGTGGCCAGGTAAATCCAGGAATCATATAATGCGCCGTAACCGCAACAGCAACGGTTGTAAAAAAAACCAGGGTAATGGCTAATGCAGAAATAGGTCGGATGGAAGTTTTAAATTCGAGCCAGGAAGTTTTTGAAGCGGCATCATACAAAAGTGGTGGCAAAATAATCAAGAATATAACATTGGGATCCAGTGCCAGACTGGGCAATTGAGGTATAAACCCAATTAATAAACCGGCAAAAACCAGCAGTACCGGAAAGGGCAATTTTCTTTTATTGGCAATGGCGGTTATGCCAATAAGAATTGCCATAATGAAAATAACAACTTTAAAATCTTCCATAATTTATGATGCTTTGTAAAAAGATTATGGGTTAGTAAATATTTGAAAACCGATTTGTTTTTAAAATATGGTTGATTGAATCTACTCAAAAATAATTATCCAAAT
>JANPAP010000382.1:0-16458 GCA_031429975.1 Chitinophagaceae bacterium | reverse complement strand
GCAAAAAGAAAGAAAGAAAATCACACATTCATTTTTTATTGTTACCGGCGATATACAGCTAAATGAATAGGTGGCTAACCAAAAAATAAAACCCATCATGAATGCTGTTGAAAAAAATAATACCCTGATGGAATTAGCACCGGTAAAATTGCAATTGGGAGATGGTTATTCTTATGGAGAAATAAGGGCTGTAATAAATTATATACGGCGGATGAAAGAAGCGTAAAAATCAGCTTCATTTTTTTTCAGGGCAAATCAATATGGTAAACATCTGTTTTATTTCTCCGGATATTTTTAAACTCAAATCCCCCGTGTTCCGGAATCTTTTCGATCATATCAAATACTTTACAACTTTTAGGTAACGCCGAAAAAATCAAAGTGAAATAAAGAGTCTCCCCTATCCCAATTTCTTTCCAAACCGGGTACAGGGGTATGTTTTCGGCAAGTAGTAATTTACTTTTATGATCAGATCCTTTGTCGAATAAAAAAGTTGTTTTCCAAATCCGGATCCTATCGTAGCCGTAAGTTGCAGCATAAGTACAATGAATAATAACCTGCGATTCCTCTGCAGCATGCTCCTGCAATTTCTTTTTTGTTTTACTGTCAATCTTAATTGCAGGCTTTTCAATTGATGGTGTTTTGATGCTGGGCATTTCGAAAAAAATTTAAAAACTAAAACTAAAAACTCTTACTTTTTTATATCCATCACACGGATATAAAGCTGTTCCACCTTGGCTCTTGCCCAAGGCGTTTTACGTAAAAAAGTTAAACTCGATTTGATACTGGGATTACTGGTAAAACAATTTACACGGATTTGTTCGCCCAGGGCCTCCCATCCCAAATCCTTTACCAGCTCAGTAAGTACAGCTTCCAATGTTTTTCCATGAAGAGGATCTTTAGAAATCATAACAATTAATTTAATCTTCAAATTTCACTCATCCATTTGTTATTGTCCAAGTTATTTTATAAAGAATAATAAGTTTCAGTTATCATATATAAACAAATTGGTTACTGGCATTTTATTTATCTTTAAAAAAACTAAAATCAAATAGTGAAAATTAAAGCCTTACATACAATATACATTTCGCTTTTATTTTTATTATCCTCAATTTGTTTGCAGGCACAGTCATTTGTTTTTGCTCAATTAAATGGCGCTCCTGTAAATACAACAGGATGGAATTTTTCTGGCGATGCAGCAGTTTCAAATGTTTTAGCAACCAATAATTCAGAAATATTATTATGCAGATCTGTAGGCGGATTAAGCGGTGCCATCTTTTACAGCCAGCCCATCAATTTAGGGTTATGTAACTCATGGACAGCAGAATTTGATTTCAGAATGTATGATGGTAATAGTGCCGATGGCCTTGCATTTTGCTTTTTAGATGTGCCTCCAACAGGTTTTGTAACCGGTGGTGGTTTAGGAATACCCGGCTCGGCAAATGGCTTAAAAGTTTGTTTTGATACGTACAATAATTGCCCTCCCGATCAGGTTCCAAAAATTGAATTACGCTGGGGTTCCGGTTACGATGAATGCTGGAGCCAGCCTACAGCCAACAACAATTCCGGTACACTTTCTTTTATCCGTTCCTCCGTTTACAACCATGCAAAAATTACCTACCTCAATGGAAATATCAATGTGTATGTAAATAATAATCTTTACCTCAGCGGATTTCAGTCTTTCAATTTTGCAGGATACTTAGGATTCACGGCATCAACCGGTGGTTTGTATGATAACCATTCTATAAAAAATGTAATTATTTATACCGACATGCCGCCCTCAGTTGCAGGTACCAACCTTGTATTATGTTCGGGTGGAACCATTCAATTAGGCACTGCTCCAACAGCAGGAAATAATTATTCCTGGAATCCTGTTACAGGATTAAACAATGCAAATATTGCCAACCCGGTTTTAAGTTTGGACAATCTTGGCAACAGTTCCGTTACCAGAAAGTATTTTGTAAGCACCAGTTTTGCAAGTGCTGCTGGATGTGCATCTACCGACAGTGTTGAAATTACCATCAACCCAAAACCTGCTATTAATATTAATTTTTTGCCCACAATAATTTGTGAAAACACAACCGTAATTTATACCGCAACAATTAGCAATGGCGGGGCTTTACCGGTTTTTAACTGGAAGAAAAACAATGCAGTTATTGGAGGCAACACAGCCACTTTTACAGACATTGCCCCTGTTACTGGCGACCAAATTACCTGCACACTTAGCAGCAACGATTGCGTTAGTGATATTCCGGTAAGTATCATTAGCAATACCATTACGGCTACGGTTACCCCAATAATAATTCCGGCGGTCAGTATCCTAACAGCATCCAATTCTATTTGCAGTGGCAGTTCTGTAACCTTTACTGCAATGGCATTAAATGGCGGCTCATCTCCTTCCTATCAATGGAAATTAAATGGCAATACTGTTGGCACAAACAGTAGCAGTTATACCAATGCATCTCTTCAAAACGGCGATCAGATAAATTGCGAATTGACCAGTAATGCCAATTGTTTAAGTGTTGCAACTGTTGTTTCAAATACAATCATCATTTCCGTTGTATCCAATCTGGTTCCTGCTATCAACATAAATGCTTCGGCAAATAATATTTGTAGCGGTAGTGCTGTTAGTTTTTCTGCAATGGCTGTAAACGGAGGTGCTACTCCAATTTATCAATGGCAATTAAATGGAATAAATGTTGGGTCGAACAGCAACAATTATACAAATGCAAACATTCAAAATGCAGATATTATAAGTTGTAATTTAACCAGCAATGCCGCCTGTATAAGCACTGCAAACGCTGTATCCAACAGCATTTCAATGATTGTTATCCCAAGTGTTACAGCAGGTGTAACCATTACTGCATCTGCAAATAATGTTTGCAATGGCACTGCAATAAATTTTACTGCAATGGCTGTAAATGCCGGAGCTACCCCGGTTTATCAATGGAAATTAAATGCAGTTACTGTAGGTAGCAATAGTACCATGTATTCCAATGCAACATTGCAAAATGGCGATGTAGTTAGTTGTGTGTTACTGAGCAATGCTACCTGCTTGTTAAATGCAACTGCTGTTTCAAACAACATTACAATTAATATACTTCCTACAGTTACTCCTGCTGTAACCATTACTGCCAATGCTAATAATATTTGTATCGGAACAACAGTAAACTTTTTTGCAGCAGCAGTAAATACAGGCAGTGCAGCTTTTTATCAGTGGAAATTAAATGGAATAAATGTTGGCACTAACAGTAACAATTACCCCAACTCAATTTTACAAAATGGCGATTGGGTTAGCTGTGTTTTAACCAGCAATGCCAGTTGCACCAGTATCAGCACGGCCATATCAAATACGGTTACTATGCAGGTTAAACCAATTGTCAATTCAATAGTTAGCATTACCATCTGCAATGGCCAAACCTATGCTGGGCATAATAGTACCGGAACTTTTATTGACACATTTATCAGCAATAATGGATGCGACAGTATCCGTACATTGAATTTAAATATTTATCCAAAACGGGATACCATTATCAACAAAAACATTTGCTTAGGAACAAACTTTGAAGGCTACAGCAACAGCGGAAAATATACCGATACCTTTATCAATTTGTTTGGTTGCGATTCGATCCGTAACATCAATTTGTTGATTGTAAATCCGCCAATTCTTTTTTTAGGAAATGATACATCGCTTTGTTTAGAACAAGCTTTTACATTACAAGCTGGTAATTTTGATAGTTATCTGTGGCAGGATAATTCTACAAAAAATTCTTATCAAGTAAGTACCGAAGGCCTCTACTCAGTAAGGGTAAGCAATATTTGTGGCACAGCAACCGATGCAATTAGTATCATATCAAAAAACTGTGGATTTTATTTTCCATCTGCATTTACGCCAGGTAATGCTAACAGGAATACTACCTTTAAACTGCTTACCGATTTTGTAATAAAAAAATATCACCTGGCTGTTTATAACCGTTGGGGCCAAATT
Source organism: Chitinophagaceae bacterium (assembly GCA_031429975.1). GTDB lineage: Bacteria > Bacteroidota > Bacteroidia > Chitinophagales > Chitinophagaceae > Ferruginibacter. Next base: position 12,473 of record JANPAP010000382.1, on the reverse strand, counting down.
ATTTTTGAATCGATTGATTACCTGAAAGGCTGGGATGGTAACTACAATAATAAGGCTGCCAATTCTGGAACCTACCTCTGGGTTTGTGAATTAACTCACCCGGTAACAGGGACTAAGATTGTAAAAAAAGGAACAGTAGTTTTAATCAGATAATATTATTTTAAACAAATGAATAAAAAACAGGGCATCGTTTTCTTTTCAGTTTTTGGTATTTTGGCATGCTATCATTTGTATTTACAAAACGATGCAATTGCTTTGTTGATGTTGGCTATTATTGGCCTTGGAATTTTAGTGTTGCTTTTTCCAACTGCACATTTCAGTGCAAAAACAGAACGCCTGCTTTCGTATCCAGAGGAAGAAGAAAATGAAGAAAGCAACAATGAAAATAATGAACCACAAAAAAAAACATACCTCACTTATTATGGTGATGAATTAGATTTTACGGATGAAGCGCTCAATGCAATTTTATTAAAACGTCTGCCTTTTTTTAAACCGCTGAATGAAGCAAACAGAAAAAAATTCCTGCATCGCCTGAATAAATTTTTAGCAGAAAAAACTTTTTACATTCACGATGAAAGCGGCTTTAAAGAAATGCCGGTACTTATCAGTGCTACTGCCATACAACTTAGTTTTGGTTTAGATAAATACCTGTTACCCAGTTTTGAAAAAATACATATTTACCCCGAAGAATTTGTAGGCATTCACTCAAACTTCCGCATATTGGAAGGCAATGTTTCGGATAATTGTGTTAACCTGTCGTGGAAACATTTTTTAAAGGGTTTTCAATTTCCGGAAGATGGGCAGAATGTAGGACTGCACGAATTTGCCCATGCATATTATTTTCAATATTTTGAAACCGGTGAAAGCGTTGATAAAAAATTTGTTTCCGCATATCCTGAATTTAATAATCAATGTAATGATGTAGTAGCACATGAACAACGACCCGGAAATGATTTATATACCGATTATGGATTAACAAATGTTCAGGAGTTTTGGGCTGAAAGTGTAGAACTGTTTTTTGAAAAACCGGTTCAGCTAAAATCCAGATACCCTATTTTGTATGATGCTTTGATAAAAATCTGGAACCAGGATCCATCCAATGAAAGAAATTATTGGTACTGATTAACCAAACTAAGAATTTAGAAATTGTGAGTCATTCTACTTCTCTATTCACTTTTACAATTTATATTTGATTATTAAAAATCCAACCTATACAGGTTATTGCAACACTATTTATTTCATTCGCAATTATGAAAAACTTACTTAACTCCGAAATTGAATTATTTAATTTTTTTGAATTAACACCCGACCTGGTTTGTGTTGCTGGAAAAGATGGATATTTTAAAAAAGTTAACCCGTCAGTTTTAAATAAACTTGGCTATACACTTGAAGAAATATTTGCTCACCCAATTGATTTTTTTATACATCCAGATGACAGGGCGTTAACGCAAAATAATAGAAAAGCACTGCTCGAAGGCAAGGCTTTATTGAATTTTATAAACCGCTATCAAACAAAAAATGGAGAACCTGTTTGGCTTGAATGGACATCCATTTATTTTGCAGATTCCGAAGTTGTATTTGCAATTGCAAAAGACGTAAGTGAAAGAAAAAAAATTGAAAAGGAAGTAGCAGCACAATTTGAAAAGTATAAAAAGCTGGCCACTAATTTTAAAAACAATTTAGAAAAAGATAAAAAATATTTAGCCTACGAATTACACGATCAATTGGCGCAATTGGCTTGTGCTGTTAATTTTGATATCAACTGGCTTTCAAAAAACATCCCCGATAAATCAGACAAAATAAATTCAAAAGTTGATCATGCTTTGGCAGTTTCTAAATTAATGATTCAAACATTGCAGCGGATTTCATTTTCCACCAGCCCCAAAATACTGGAAGATTTGGGGCTGAATGCGGCGCTGGAATGGCTTTGTAAAGAGTTTTCTATTTTAAACGGATTAAGCTGCGAATTTATTCGCAACTATGATGAAGCACCGCTTTCAATAGAAATAAAATTAGACATTTTCAGAATTTGCCAGGAAGCATTATCCAATACCCTCGATCTTAAATTTGCAAAAAATATAAAAATTAATATTACCGAACAGAGGGATAAAATTTTATTATCAATACAGGATGAAGGAAATGGTTTTGACATTACAAATGAAAAACAAACAGACAGTATTGCCAATTTGCAAGATCGGGTGACTTCAATTAATGGGCAGCTTGAAATTAAAAATAATTCTGGTACCGGCATATCCATTTTATTGGCTAAATAATTTGCTGCATTTAACTTACAGCTGCCTCCAATAAATTATTTTTTTTATAAAAACAATTACTCCTTAATTGCTGGTAAGGTGGCAATACTAAACCCTTATTTACGAAATCGATTGCGTAGATAGTTTTTTCAAAATCAAGTTCAGCCCATATTTGATTGTAACTTGTCAACACGAATTAGATTAACAATTGCGGTGCAACAAAATTTTTTTACAATCATGAAACCAGGTTTAGTTTTATTTTTATTATTGATATTCATTTCTGAAAAAGCAATTTCTAAAACTTACTATGTTGCAACCAACGGCAGTGATTTAAATGCCGGCACTATTGATGCACCTTTCAAATCATTAAAAAAAGCATTGGGCAAATCCGATATGGATGTAATTCTTATCAGGGGTGGCACTTATTATATTACCGGCGACTCTTCGGTAAGCATTAATAAAATTGGCACAGGCCCCGGTGCTTACCGAATGGAAAATTATCCCGGCGAAAGGCCCTTGTTTGATTGCTCGGGTTTAAATGCTGCAAAAAGAGGGTTTAGTGTTTCAGGAACTTACTGGCTTATTAAAGGCATTGATATCATGAAGGCAAGAGATAATGGCATGTATATTTCCGGCTCCAATAATATCATTGAGTTTTGTAGTTTTTTTGAAAACGAAGATTCTGGTTTACAACTTTCGGGAGGCGCCAGCAATAATACCATTATCAATTGCGACTCGTATTTTAATAAAGATGCTACCAGCGAAAATGCAGATGGCTTTGCCTGCAAACTGGATGTGGGTACCGGCAATGCTTTTAAAGGTTGCAGGTCCTGGCAAAATTCGGATGATGGATGGGATGGTTATATGCGGCCATCCGATAACGTTAGTACAACCCTTGATAGTTGTTGGTCGTTCCGGAATGGCTATTTAAAATCGGGCGCATTAAGTGGCGTAAATGGTGATGGCAACGGATTTAAAATGGGCGGCAGCGATCTTTCCAACCTCAGGCATAACATGACCCTTACCCATTGTGTTGCATTTTATAACAGAAAGCGGGGTTTCGATCAAAATAATAATAAGGGGTCGATGACCTTGTATAACAACACTTCTTTTTCTAATGCCGGAGGAAATTATATTATGAATTCCAACACACTTTCTGCAGGAAGTGTAATGACCGTAAAAAACTGCATTGCCTTTACAAGCACTGGTACTGCAGGTTCCAACGCATTTATAAGCGGCTCTATTATTCAAACCAACAGTTGGCAAAGTCCGTTTATAACCAATAATGCCGATTTTATTTCGATTGATACCGTAGGCGCAAGAGGCCCCCGTAAACCCGATGGTTCGTTGCCCGATATTAATTTTATGCAGCTTGCTACGGGCAGTGATTTAATAGATGCAGGACAAAATGTAGGATTAAATTTTAATGGTACTGCTCCCGATCTGGGCGCTTTTGAAACAGCACCAGTGGCATCCGCAAATTTTATTTTTAACGGCAATGGCAATTGGAATATTGCATCCAACTGGCTAAACAATTTAATTCCACCGGCTACACTAAATGCTGGAAGCCAGATAACCATTGACCCGGTAATTGGAGGAAACTGCATTTTGAATATCAGCTACACCCTTAGCCCGGCAGCTATTTTTACAGTGATGGCTGGAAAAAATTTAATTATACAAGGCAACCTCAGCATTGCTAATTAATACAGCAAATTATTTATCAATATCAATGGTTAATTTAATTTTATGCAAAGCCATATAATCCAGCAGGGCATAAATAAATAAACTTACAGCACTCATTTCAAACAACTCTTCCAAACAATACAATATCCTGTTGTAAATATGGTTGAGGCCATAAATTTTATAAAAATATCCTTCCGGAAATTCCATTAAAAATGCGCCGGTAATAAAAATAATTCCAGCAACTATAAATAGTTTCCTGGTTTTTTTGGGAAAGCCTATTACAAGATGTAAAAAATAAAGCCCGTCAATGAATACAACTATTTAAGTGGGATTATAAATTTACAAATCTTATTAAGCGCCACTAATTATAGGGATTTTAAAAAAGGGAATTTTATTTAAAACAATTTTAACCCATAGTGCCCTACTAAGGTAAATAATGCACAGCGTGCCAATACCCCAAAACAACAATATACAGCCAGCTTATGCATGTTTACATTAAAACCTACACCCACGGCAATGCTTACCGGTGCACCTACTGCAAATGTGCCTAATAACCCCAAGCCAATTAATCCATATTTTTCCCAGAGTTTATGAGCAATCGTTGGCATTTTTTCTTTAGTAACTGGTTTAGGATTTCGAAATTTAGAGATTAAATATTCAATCTTGTCGCCCAAAAAAGTAGCTACAAATACACCTGCAATACCGCCAGCAAGACTGGCAAAAAAAATAACCCATGGAGATAATCCAAATGCAAATCCTGCAGGGATAGCTGCATAAATTTCAAAAGTAGCTAAGCCCGCAACCGTAAGTATTTTATAAATCATAAAAACATTATGTGCAATACTATGCTTATTAAAACATAAAACTCTTGAATAAATTTATCATGTTGCCAAATAAACCCGAAGTGAAATTATAAACAATTTTATAAAGCGCTTACTGCTGCAAACCCTTTTATTTATTTAAAAATATAGTTTGCAATTTTTTCTTCATGCTTTTGCCCATCGGAATTTCAACAAAATAAGTTATACCGGTTGCCAATAATACCACTACTGGTAAAGCAACAGCAATTGATGCAATCCAAAAATTAATATGCAATTTGTCGGTTAAGAATGGGATAATAATTTTTATTGAAATAAACTGATGAATTAAATATAAAGGAAAAGAAATTTTTCCAAAAAACAGGGTTGCTTTAGAAACCATAAAAACCATTTTTCCATTTACAAAAAGTATAAATAATCCAAAAAAAATAAACAGCATCGCAGCATACTCAGTTTGAATTATATAATCTTTCGATCGGCCGGAATAATTAAATAATAAAATTTGACAGGTTAAACAAATTGCCAGCATTGCGTATTGTTGTACCAATTTTGTTTTGCTGCTGTAAATTTTATAAAAAATAGTTCCGGCAAAAAACAAGGGAATAAATTGTAACAAAGGAATCCAATAAATTATTTGTTGCACTAATAAAATATCAAAAAAAAGCTGCGTCAATATTACCGGCAAAATTGTAAACGTCAATCCAATAATATTTATATATTTCAGTAATTTAAAATGAAAAAGAAAAAGAATACTGATGTAAAATAACATTTCAACAATCATTGTCCAGTAAGGTTGTTCAATATCCGGAATCAATAAATAAAATTGAAACATCGTCATATTGCCTACATAAGTGCGGAAATGAATTTCGCTGAAATTTCCAATTCTGATAACAGAAATAAATACAATTAACAAAAACGAAAAGGTTACTGCAGCCCAATATGTTGGATACAATCTGCTGATTCTATTAATTATAAAATCCTTGCTGTTTGCAATTTTAGAGATACTCATAAAAATTACAAACCCACTGATTATAAAAAATAAATCAACACCGGTTGTGCCCATTTTAAAACCAAGGTTTGCTTCGGGCCGGCCCATTGTAAAATGAAATAGTAAAACCAGTAATGCTGCAATTCCTCGTAAAGCATCCAGTTCTTCAATCCTTTTTGATTGCATATTTTTTTGCAGTTATTAATTAAAATTCAGTCGTACTTATTTTTTGAAAACCGATGCATTGCTGCAATAATAATCAGGCAAATTGCAACCCATTATTTTATACATGTTGATCAACAAGAATGGGATTACCATCGGGATCGATCACTACAAAACTTGCAGGACCAGTGCTGGATTCATCGGCTTCTGTTTCTAATGTAACAGCGTTCAATTTAAGCGATTTTTGAATTTGCCTTACGTCAGTAAACGCATCGACCTTACTGGCATTTTGATCCCAACCCGGATTAAACGTCAACATATTTTTTTCGAACATACCCTGAAACAAACCAACAATCGCATCGCCATTTTTCAGAATAAGCCAACGCTGATCGATATTGCCGCCAAAAACAGTAAAGCCCAACTGCTCATAAAATAATTTAGAAGCAGCAATAACCTTTACATTTAAACTGATGGAGAAAGCACCTAATTGCATGATTTTTATTTTTGGGCTATTAATATAAAAATACGATTATCATTTCAACCGAGATAGTTATGTTGACTGATTAGGGTTTTGAAAAAACTTTTAAGATTTACAAGAAAAGAAAAATCTTACTGTATCGGTTTTACAAACTTTGTTTGGTTGGGGGGATTTGTAAATCTCAACCAAATTTTATAACAAATTAAAATGCAAACAACACCTCCAATTATTAAAACACCTTTATCGCCTAACCAACCAATAATATTGTTAAACAGCTGGGCCTTTCCGGAACTGGGTTCTTCAACAGTTCCACTCAAAATTTCCAAAGCCTGGTAATAACAAAACAAGGTAACTGCAATTGTAAAGGCCAATCCAATCAGGTAATTCTGCACTGCTTTAAAGGGCGTTAATTTTTGAAAGAATTTGGTAAAATATTGTTCCTTTTCAAAAAATGTAAAAAATAAATCATAATCAGAAAGATCAGTAAAAGTAAATTCGCAGTCGCTGGGGAAATTAATCATTGATTTATATTTTATTAAAATTTCATCAGCTGTCTCTTCCTTTGTTATAGATTTAATAGAAGCGTATTTTATTTCAACCTTGGTTGCCAATGAAAGTTTTTTGGCCCATGCTTCTTCAAATTCATCCACAGTATAAAATGATTTACTCGAAAATTGCAACGATTCATCAGCAAGCAACATGGATTGGATTTTGTTGCCTTTTACTGCAAAAATTTTATCTTTCATTACTAAATTTGTTTGTTTATTTTTTGTGATTGATATACGAGTTTCAACAGTTTTAAAAATAAGGTAATCTTTAATACAGGGGAAAAAATATCAATTCAATTTTCAGCATTTCTAAAAATGGGTTCAAATCTCAACCAATGTCCCCAAGTTTTGTTTTGTATATTTACTCCTTAATTTTACAATGGCAAAAGAAAAAAAATCCTCCACAAAACAAATTTTACAAAACGAATGTATTGAAGTTTTTGGCGCTAGGGAACACAACCTGAAAAATATCGACATCAGCATTCCAAAAAACAAACTGGTGGTGTTTACGGGTGTTAGTGGCAGCGGTAAATCATCGCTGGCGTTTGATACCATTTATAACGAAGGGCAGCGCCGCTATATGGAAAGTTTCAGCGCATACGCCCGGCAGTTTATGGGTGATATGGAGCGGCCCGATGTTGACAAAATAACCGGACTGAGCCCCGTAATTTCCATCGAACAAAAAACCACCAACAAAAATCCGAGAAGTACAGTGGGTACGGTAACAGAAATTTATGATTTCCTGCGGTTGCTGTATGCCCGTGTGGGTGAGGCTTTCAGCTACAATACCGGAAACAAAATGGTAAAGTTTAGCGAAGAAGAAATTGTAAACAATATTTTTTTACGATTCGAAAATCAAAAAGTTATTTTGCTGGCACCATTGGTTCGTGGCCGAAAAGGACATTACCGGGAGCTGTTTGAAGACATCCGTAAAAAAGGTTTTTTAAAAGTCAGGATTGATGGAGAAATAACAGACCTGGTTCCAAAAATGCAGGTGGACCGTTATAAAATTCATGACATAGAAGTGGTGGTTGACCGGCTTGCAGTAACGGATGATATGAAATTTAGGCTGAGCCAGAGTGTACAAAAATCTTTACAACTCGGAAAAGATTTGATGTTTGTTGCCCCCCTGCCCCCCGAAGGGGGAACTAAAGAAGTGTCTGTGAAAAAGAACACTTCAAATAAAAAAGAACTGACTTCTTTGATCCCCCCTTCGGGGGGCGGGGGGGCCATGTACAGCAAGCACCTGATGTGTATTGAAACCGGCATCAGTTACGAAGAGCCCAGCCCAAATGCATTTTCATTCAACAGCCCTTATGGTGCCTGCCCTACCTGCAAAGGTTTGGGAACAGTGTATACCATCGACTTGGATGAAGTGTTGCCCGACTACAACAAAAGCGTGAAAGATGGTGCCATAGCGCCTTTGGGCGAAGAAAGAGAGGCAAGCGTTTTTAACCAGGTGCAGGCATTTGCAAAAAAATATAAAATCAATTTAAATACTTCTATCAAAAATTTGCCAGCAGAACATTTGAATTTGCTGTTGTATGGCGATCAAAATATTAATCCCGGTTTGGAAATGGACATGAATGATGATACCATTCCCCAAACTTTTACCGGCAGTTACGAAGGTATTATTCCGATGTTGAAAAGATGGTTTAGTTCCAATCAAAGCACCGATGTTTTAAGAGACTGGGTAGCAAAATTTATGCAATTAAAAAATTGTGATAGTTGCAATGGCGCCCGATTAAAAAAAGAAAGTTTGTGGTTTAAGGTTGACAACAGAAATATTGCCGAACTGGGTGGCATGAATCTGGATAATTTAGCAGCCTGGTTTGATGGCATTGAATTGCGCCTTGATAAAAAACAAAATGCCATTGCAAAAGATATTTTAAAGGAGATCAGAGAGCGGCTGCAGTTTTTATTGGATGTTGGATTAACCTATCTCACTTTATATCGTCCCTCTAAAAGCCTTAGTGGTGGCGAAAGCCAGCGGATAAGACTGGCCACACAAATTGGTTCGCAACTGCAGGGTATCACCTATATTCTGGATGAACCGAGTATCGGTTTGCATCAACGGGATAACCAACGGTTGATTGGCGCCTTGCAAAATTTAAGAGATATCGGCAACAGCGTTTTGGTAGTTGAGCATGATAAAGATATTATGTTGGCTAGTGATTACCTGATTGACATTGGACCAAAAGCAGGTAAGCATGGGGGTGAGATTGTTGCCATGGGTACACCGGAAGAAGTGCTGGCTTCCAATTCGGAAACTGCACAATATTTAAGTGGGCAAAAAAGAATTGCAATCCCGAAGGAAAGAAGAAAAGGAAATGGAAAATGGATTGAGTTAACCGGAGTAAAAGGAAATAATTTAAAAAATGTTTCGGTAAAATTTCCCTTGGGGAAATTGATATTAGTTACCGGTGTAAGTGGCAGCGGCAAATCAACATTAATTAACGAAACCCTGTATCCGTTGCTTAGTAAATTTTGTTACAAGTCGAAAGCCAATCCGCTGGAATATAAAGCCATAAAGGGTTTGGAGCAGATAGACAAAGTGATTGAAATAGACCAGAGCCCCATTGGCAGGACCCCAAGAAGCAATCCTGCAACTTACTGCGGTTTTTTTACTGACATCAGAACTTTGTATGCGGCGGTGCCCGAAGCAAAAATCAGGGGCTATGCTGCAGGCCGTTTTTCGTTTAATGTAAAAAGTGGCCGTTGCGATGTTTGTGAAGGCGGCGGCATGAGGGTGATTGAAATGAATTTTTTACCCGACGTGTATGTGCATTGCGAAAAATGCAATGGCCGCCGGTACAACCGGGAAACTTTGGAGATCCGTTACAAAGGAAAAAGCATCAGCGATGTGCTGGACATGACGGTGGATGAAGCCGTGGATTTTTTTCAGGCAGTGCCTTATATCTACCGCAAAATAAAAGTATTGCAGGAAGTTGGCCTGGGTTATATTACCCTTGGCCAAAGTGCTGTAACCCTTAGTGGCGGCGAGGCACAACGGGTTAAACTTTCTACCGAACTGGGCAAAAGAGATACCGGAAAAACATTTTACATTTTGGATGAGCCCACCACCGGTTTACATTTTCAAGATATTCAACACTTGCTGGAAGTGATTAATAAATTAGTTGACCGGGGCAATTCGGTGTTGGTAATTGAACACAATATGGATGTAATAAAAGTTGCCGATCACATCATCGATATCGGCCCCGAAGGTGGTGATGGCGGTGGATTTATTTTGTATGAAGGCGAACCCGAAGGACTGGTAAAAGTTAAAGAAAGTTTTACCGGAAAATTTTTAAAAGCCGAATTGAATTAATAAAATACCCGGAACAAATCCGGGTATTTTTTATGATAACAAAGCATTTATAATAAATTGAATGGTTGGGTTTCAGAGGTAAGACAGCTATTAAAAGCTGGATACGAGATGTTCCAATTCCATTACAATACTTTGCCATTTTTATTATAGCATTGATGGCAATGCTCAATTAATTATTAAATACAGGTTATTATTTTATACAAGCAATAACCTGTTGCATTAAATATTTTGAATGAAATGGAATTTAAAATCCGTTATCAAAAGATGAATGATGTTGAATAGCAAAATCGTTTTGAGAAACTTTCATTTGCACACCTGCCTTCGATTTATTGTACAGCATTACCAGCATAAAGCAAGTAACCAACACAACCATTTTGTACACTACAGGATTAATAGGTAAACCGTTTTTCATAAAAATGAATTTATAATTTGTAAATAATTTAAAATCTTGCAGGGCACCTTGTACTCATTGATGCCCTTCTGTTGTAGTCGCTTCCGTTACCGCCATTACTATATCCTCTGTCTCCAAAACGAATACCCAGTTTTAAAAGAAATGAAAAATAAGCATCGTTGTTTTTTGGGTTGCCTCTTTGTACACCGGGTTCGTACCTGTTTACACCGGGAGTTACAATACCCACTGTTTTATCACTGATCCTTCTGGCAATAGATGCATCGGTTGCATTCAGGTAAACATCAAACAAATTTGGATCAATATAAGTAGTGCTCACATCATCTATATAATCTGTAAAAGTTTTCCGGTACAACAGCTCCAGTCCCATATTGATATTATCATTCATTACGTATTTTATACCGGCGCCAAATGGCAAATTCATTTGTGTAAGTTTATAAGGCTTTTTATCAGGATATTCTGCAAAGCCCTGTCCTTCGGTATGCAAAGGCTGCAATTCGTGCCAGGTTTTATTGCCATTTTGATCGGTGATAGAACCCATCGGATTAAAATGAAATGCGCCTACTCCTCCAAAAAAATAAGGCCTTATTGCATTATCCGATTCATCGTTGTTGCGGTTGATAAACTGCATAGGAAAAAATTCTATTGCCCCATAAATTTCCCACATATTGCTTTTAAAATCGAGGTTACGTTGCTTCCGCCATAATTCATCTACACCATGTGTGCTGATGATTTGATCCACCCCTTCAACATAGGTATACTGCCCTGCCACTCTGAATCCCAGCCATTCGTTTGGATACACTGTTATAAAAGCGCCCTTCATTAATTTGGTTAACTCGTAATTAAGATCTTTAATAAATGCGGTTCCTTTTCCAACCTTTCCGCCCAGATCGCCCAGAAAAAATGTTGGCCCAAAATTTAAACCAGCTTCAATTTTTGCATCACCCAAACCCAACAATAAATGCTGTGCTTTTGTGTTGATTTTAATAAGCAAACAAAACAGCATGATCACTGTACACCTGCATATTTTATGACAAAAATTATTTTTCACGAGGATACTTAATTATTAATTTTTGATAATAAACTTTTGGGCATTCAATAAATTAAATTCCAAACAGTCGGGATATCAACATTAATAAACGTGAAAGAAATACGAATATTGTTTTATCAGGATGTAAAAATCAGGCAGTGCCTCGCTGCATTTCAATATGAGGAATACCATCTTCGAGGTAGGTTTCGCTTATCTGCTTAAAACCCAATGATTCATAAAAGTTTTTCAGGTACAGTTGGGCGCCAATTATGATACAATTTTCTTTAAATATTTGTTGAATATTTTCAATTGCAAGGGTCATTAATTGCTTTCCCAGTCCCAATTTTCTGTAATCCGGGTGGGTAATTACCCTGCCAATACTACATTTTTCGAAGGCAATACCGGCTGGTAAAAGCCTGCAATAAGCAACCAGTTTTTTATCATCCCAGGCAGTTAAATGATGAGCATGATGATCTTTAAAATCGGCATCCTGGTAAACGCAGTTTTGTTCAACAACAAAAACTTCGTTCCTTAAATGCATGATGGCGTATAATTCTGTTGAGGATAAATCTTCAAAGATTTTGCAGGTCCAGTTAATTGACATTGTTTTTATTTTATCCATTGCTGCAGTTCTTCTACAGTTACCGGTTTTTTTTCGTCATTAATTTCTAACACAATAAAATATCCGTTAGCTCCGCCGGCTTTTTGTAATGCATCCACAAGTTCTTGCTGTTTACTTATTTGCCTGCTGCCATCTTCTTCACTCCAGATTTCTTT
>JANPAP010000381.1:0-1801 GCA_031429975.1 Chitinophagaceae bacterium | reverse complement strand
GCTGGGGTTTACGAAGGGTGGCTACCAACTCCGGTTTCTTTCAACCTGTTTCCATTGCCAGGTTTGATGCCAATGGAAAACCGGTATTTAATTTTGATCCTTCTTTACGAAGCACTTTTAATGTAAGCCCCGATTTGATTTCTCGATGGCAAATGCAGTTTGGGGTAAGGTATATTTTTTAATTGTTTTATTGTTGAACATAAAAGGCAGCCAATTTGAGCTGCCATTTTTTTTGACTGAAATTTTTCACTTTCCAGAAATGTGTTCTTAAAGGGACCTAACTGGAATAGGAATTTTGGGAATTAAACTTTATTTAAAATACCCCATTCTTTTAATAGAGAATAATATAATAATAAAGCATTAAAATTATCCATATTTTTAATAAATAAATTTTTAATTAAATATAAATTCTATTTGTCATTTACCTTTTAAGAGAATAAACAGATTTTTTTATCCTCTTAAATAAAAAAAACACTCATATGAATAAAACTTTATTAAATGGATTGCTTAAGCAAAAAGTAATTTTTTGGGGAATGTTAATTACAATACTTGTAATTATACTTTTTGTTAATCAACATTCAATTGCTCAACTGGTTTCAGCAAATCGAAGTTTTAATATTGATAAAGATTTTGAAGAATTGCCCCCTTCAACAATTGTTGAAAGTAAAAGCAATATAGATTTTGAAGTGGGTACTAATCCAAATAGCGTAAATGTGGTTAGTAGTGCCACAGATTATTTCCGATCAAATGTTTCTAATGGAAACTGGAATGTACCCGGGTCTTGGGAATCATCTGCGGATAGTATTAATAATTGGGTTACCGCTACCTTGGTGCCAAATTCAGCTGCCAATTATATTAATATCAGAATGGGGCATAATATTACCATAAACAATGCTGTAACTGCCGACCAAATTATAGTGGAGTTTGGAGGCACCCTTACTCATACAAGCGGGTTAACAGTAGCCAATGGGGCCGAAGAAGATGATATACTGATACATCCCGGAGGTTCGATCATTTATGAAACAAGCCCTGTTTATAATTCCAGCGTAATTAGAATTACTGGAGGGGGTATTTTAAGTATGCAGGGAAATGGTTTAGCAGGAAATGGTACAGGAGTAAATGCAAGTACCCATGTGTACGATGAAGCTTCTGTTTTGGAATGGAATCTGGCAACTGCAGTTCCAGCGGCTTCAGGAGTTACTTTTTTCCCAAATGCCAATGCAGCAACAGTGCCAATCTTTCGATTTAAAACGGGCGTTAGTGGATCAATAGGTGGCGGAAGTACTACTGTTATTAATGGTAAAATTGAAGTAGCAACCGGGGTTACCATCACATTTACAGGAGCTGGTACAAAAACATTTAGAAATGGTATCAAAAATGGAGATAATTTAGATTATGAAGGGCATATCAACCAAGGTTCGGCTGGTCAAATCATTATTAATGGCGCCGTAGCCGAATTGGGTGGTGGAAACCTGACTTTGGGTACAAATGGGTTATCGATAAACGCTGTAACTACCGCCACTTTAAGTTCAGATAAAGTGATTCAAGGTACTGGCACAATCAATAATGTAGGTATCATCAGTTTAAATAACCATACACTGGCAATTCCGGCAATTACAGGTGCAGGAACCATTAAGGGTACCGCTAATTCAAATTTAATTGTGCAGTCAACTGGAACATTGAATTTTACAGCAGGAAGCCGTTCCTTATATCAGTTAATTGTAACTGCAGGTACATCAACCTTAGGCACTGCATTGGATGTTTATGGGTTGGTAAAAGTGAGTAATGGCGCCACTTTAGC
>JANPAP010000380.1:0-2758 GCA_031429975.1 Chitinophagaceae bacterium | reverse complement strand
GAAAGTGTTTCGATTGTTTTTGATGACAAAAGATTTACTGAAAAACCTTTTATCGAAAAAGTAGCCGATCAACTTGGAATTATCTCTCACCAGTTTCCGCTGCAACCCGAATTTTATCAACAACAAATTATTAAAGCAACCTGGCATTTAGAAGAGCCCATCAATCATCCCAATACCATCGGTATTTTTTTGCTGGCACAAAAGGCAAAAAAATATGTTACCGTTTTATTAAGCGGCGAAGGGGCCGATGAAGTGTTTGGTGGCTATGCCCGTTTTTATGCAGTAACCTATCCCTATACCAATAAGAAATTTTTTGCAGGCCTAAAAAATTCAAAGGGAAATCTAATAAAATTTTTAAAGCATTATTCCGATCCATTTACAAGAGCCAACCTGGATGTGGTTTCCATGTCTGCAAAAATGGCCGGTACCATTAAAAAAGATTTCTCGTACCAACGGGCTATTGCACAAAGAAAAAATGTTTTTGATAAAATGACCGGTCCTGTTTTTGACAAACAGGTAAAATATGACATGGCAACTTATTTGCCCGATTTATTAACAAGGCAGGATAAAATGTCGATGGCACATTCAATTGAAAACAGGGTTCCGTTTTTAGACAATGAAGTGGTGGATCATTCCTTTACCATTTCGCAAAATTATTTATTAAAAAGAAAAGCGCCTGAAAGTAGTAACACCGAAAAGTATATTTTGAAAAAACTATGCGCTGATGTTTTTGGAAATGATTTTGCATTTAGAGATAAAATGGGCTTTGGCATTCCCTTGCGTGAGTTTATGAGTAAACCGGATTTTAACAACTATCTAAAAGAAGAAATATTAACCGGTATCAAAAAAAGAAATTTACTTAACAGCAGCATTATAGAAACCTGGATAAATAATATTCAGCAAATAAATTCGGAAGAATTAAATGCTTTGTGGGTTGTAGTGGGGCTGGAAATTTGGATGAAACAATTTATTGATTAATGAAAATAGCAATACAGCATTCTAAGGGAACTTTCAGTGATCGATGGATTGCTTACTGTGAGCAGGAGCACATTGAGTATAAAATTGTTGATTGTTATAAAAATGATATCATACAGCAGT
This sequence comes from Chitinophagaceae bacterium, assembly GCA_031429975.1. Lineage (GTDB taxonomy): Bacteria > Bacteroidota > Bacteroidia > Chitinophagales > Chitinophagaceae > Ferruginibacter. Next base: position 1,660 of record JANPAP010000380.1, on the reverse strand, counting down.
TGGATGATTGTGGGGCTTTGATGTGGCATTCAAATCATGCCCATGCACAAGCCACACTTTTTGCAAAGCAGTTGATGTATTCTGTGGCGGCAATGGGCAAAAAGGTTTTTCCTGATTTTAATACCTACTGGCATTTTGATGATAAAGTTGGACAAAAATATTTGTTAGAAGCACTGGGCGTACCCTTTGTTCCTTCCTATGTTTTTTATACAAAAAAAGATGCACTGGCTTGGGTTGATACCACACAGTTTCCAAAAGTTTTTAAATTAAGGGGAGGGGCCGGCTCGGCAAATGTTCAATTAGCTAAAACAAAACAGCAGGCCATTAGTATGGTAAACCAAGCTTTTGGTAAAGGCTTTAGCCAGTACGATGGTTGGGGAAATTTTAAAGAGCGGTTAAGAAAATACAGGCATGGCAAAACAAATTTTTTTGATGTGTGCAAAGGATTTGTAAGGCTGTTTTATAAAACTGAATTTGCAAAAGTGGCAGGCAGAGAAAAGGGCTATATTTATTTTCAGGATTTTATTGAAAATAATGATTGCGATATCCGGATAATTGTTATTGGCGAAAAAGCATTTGCCATGAAAAGGATGGTTAGGGAAAATGATTTCAGGGCATCGGGCAGTGGCATTACTTATTATGAAAGAGATTTGTTCGATATCGAATCTGTAAAAATAGCCATGAGCATTAACCGCAAATTAGGTGCTCAATGCCTGGCTTATGATTTTGTTTATCAAAATGGCCAACCACTCATTTTAGAAATAAGTTATGGTTTTGCCATTGAAATTTACGATGCCTGTACTGGTTATTGGGATAAAAATCTCGATTGGCATCCCGGAAAATTTATTCCACAACAATGGATGGTTGATGAGATTTTAAAATAAAAAAATTAGCACAACGCAAAAAATAATTCCAGTAAATGCTATTCAATTCAATAAGTTTTCTTGTTTTTTTTCCAATCGTTTTTGTTTTATACTGGTTTGCAACAAAAAGAAGTTTAAAATGGCAAAATATTTTGCTGCTGGTAGCCAGTTATTATTTTTATGCTTGTTGGGATTGGAGGTTTTTGTTTCTCCTGGTGTTTTCAACCCTGCTGGATTATTACACCGGCATCAAAATGGATGAAAGCGAAAATCAGCAAAAACGAAGATTTTGGTTTTGGTTAAGTGTTATTATCAATCTGGGTTTTTTAGGAATTTTTAAATACTATAATTTTTTTATTGCATCCTTTGCCGAAGGGCTTTCGCAGGTTGGCATCAACTTAAATATCTGGACCATAAAAGTTATTCTGCCAGTTGGTATTTCCTTTTATACGTTTCATGGCCTGAGTTATGTAATTGATATCTACAATAAAAAAATAAAAGCCGAAAGGAATTTTGTTGATTACTCTTTATTTGTAAGTTACTTTCCGTTACTGGTTGCAGGGCCTATTGAAAGGGCCACTCATTTGTTGCCACAAATAAAACAAAAAAGAACTTTTGATAGCGAGCATGCCATCAGAGGCATTGAGTTGATGATTTGGGGTTTTTTTAAAAAAGTAGTTATTGCCGATACCATGGCAATCATCGTTAATAAGGTTTACGACGACCCTGCTGCATTTGGAAGTTCCAGTTTAATCATTGCTGCCATTGCATTCTCCTTTCAAATTTATTGTGATTTT
>JANPAP010000379.1:0-3395 GCA_031429975.1 Chitinophagaceae bacterium | reverse complement strand
CAATAAAAACAAATATGCCCCGGCGAATGGCCGGGAGCTTCAATTACCAACAATTCATCCTGGCCCAAATTAATTGTATCGCCTTCTTTTAAAAAAATAAATTCGCCGGAATAATTATCAAAGGGCATGTTGTACATCAGGCCCGATGTTGGCGCAAAGGCAAGTACCTGCTTTTCTATTTCGTGTAAATGCAACACAAGATTAAAAGTTTCGCTTACAAATTTATTTCCAAATACATGATCCAAATGGCAATGCGTATTCAACAAATATGTTGGCTGCAAATTATTTTCTTCAATAAAGTTTTTTAATTGTTCCTTTTCTTCATCAAAATAGCAACCCGGGTCTATAATTAATGCGTCTTTATTTTCATTAAAAAGAAGGTAGGTGTTTTCCTGTATGGGGCTGAATTCAAAAGATTTTATTTGCAACATCTGTTAACTATATTTATGATTAAAGGGATATTTTTATGATTGGGAGTAATAGAGTAATTTTAAATTATTAAACCGCAAAGTTAGTATGGCAAATATCAGCAGAATTTTTTTTACAGGAGTATGCTTATTTTTTATAGGATCCGTTTCAGCACAAGTTATCAATTCGGTTGAATTTGGTAAAAACCGGGTTCAGTATAAAAAATTTAAATGGCAATATTATCAATCCAGAAATTTCAATACTTACTTTAATCAAAACGGCCAGGAGCTTGCAAAATTTGTATTGCAGGTTGCCGAAGAAGAGTTGCCGGATATTGAAGCATTTACCGAATACAGTTTACAACGCAGGGCCAATATTATTGTGTATAACGAGTTTGCCGATATGCAACAATCCAATATTGGTATGGGTATTGACTGGCAAAATACTGGTGGCGCTACCAAATTGGTGAACAATAAAATGGTGGTTTATTTTAATGGCGATCATGCACAATTACGCAAACAAATAAGGCAGGGCATTGCCCGCATTATTACCGACAATGTTTTGTTTGGCGAAGACCTGGGCGAATTTGCAGGCAACCAGGCATTACTCGATTTGCCCACCTGGCTTACAGATGGCTATGTTGATTTTGCCGCCGAAAACTGGAGCACTACTTTAGACGACGAATTAAAAAGCGAAATACTAAGTGGCAATTATAACAAGTTTTACAAATTTGCTTTTGAAAAACCAAGATTGGCCGGCCATGCATTTTGGTATTATATAGAGGAGAAATATAAAAAAGAAAATGCCACATACCTGCTTTACCTGGCAAGGGTGTATAAAAATTTAAACCGTGCCAGCATGCAGGTTTGCAAGAAAAAATTTAAGGACGTGCTGGCCGAATTTATGGAGTACCAGGAAGAAAAATATGACAATGATATCAGTCGCCGTAAAGCATATCCAAAAGGAAACTCCATCGAAAGTTTTGATGTTAGCAAGCGCCATGATTTTTACCGCATCAATGTTAACCCCATCAAAAAAAATAATTCCTTTGCACTGGTAGAATACAACAAAGGAAAAATCAGCATTAACCTGTACGAAGATTTTGATGTTACCCCCATTTTAAAATATGGCATCCGCAGTTATTTAAATGAAGCAAACCCCGAATACCCTTTACTGGCCTGGGATCCAAAAGGAACAAGGCTTACGGTTATTTATCATGAAGAAGGCCGGTTGAAATTATTTGTGTACGATTTGGTAACCCGAATCAAAAATCCAAAGTTGGATCTTACCAACGATTTTCAACAAATACAGGATGTAAAATACATGCTGGACAGCCGTACACTTTTATTAAGTGCAACCAAAAACGGGCACACCGATATTTTTACCTACAATCTGGAAAAAGAAAAAGTACAGCAAATTACCAATGATGTGTACGACGATCTGGATGCTACATTCGTTTCCTTTCCCGGCAAAACAGGAATTATTTTTGCCAGTAACCGACCCAGTGCAACTGCTAAAGATGCCGATACTGCATTGCCCAGCCACAACCGCTACAATGTTTTTTTAATAACCAATTTTGGCAATAAACCAGAGTTGAACCAGGTAACCCAGTTATCGAATTTAAAATATGGAAATGCCCGGTACCCGATGCCGTATAACAGCAATCACTTTACTTTTATCAGCGACGAAAATGGCGTTGCCAACCGCTATGCCGGTTTCTTTACAACCAAGGCTGCTGGCTTAGATACGCTGGTATTGATTGGCGATGATATTTTACGAAACCCATCACTTAAAGAAGTTGACAGTGTTTTAAAAGCTAACAAAAGAAAGGATGTAGATTCTATTGCCGTTGTTGCAGTTTCGCAGGATTCGGCCTATACTTTTCCAATTACCAACTACGAAACTAATGTTGCCGAAACCAGGGTTGCAGGAGATAATAACCAGGTGAGTGAAGTTACCCGACAGGGTGATGAAAAAACGTTATACAAATTAAAAATTGATGAAGCCACCCTTCGCCGCCGCAATATAACGGTACCGCCTACCACCTATATGAGGAATATTGTAATGGCCGACAAAGTTATAAAAACGGCTGCCGGTTTATATGATAAACCTTTACCCAAAGACAGTCTTCAAAAATATAATAACATTTTTCAAAACGAATTTGTAAATGAAAAACCCGACAGCAGTTTAAAAGGCAAAATTGTTTCTGCCGTTCATGAACCCATTAATGAAAGTTTAAAAACTGCAAAACTGTATAAGTATAAGCCGGTAAAATTTGGTGCCGATTATGGAGGTGTGGGTTTTAGCAATGGAATTTTATTTAATACACCGCAGGCCTATGCAGGTGGTAGTGGCCCAATCAGAATTGGAACCAGCACTCCCATTAACGGATTGATACGGCTTGGCACCAGTGAATTATTGGAAGATGTAAAAATATTCGGCGGCTTTAAAATATCCAGTAATCTTAAAGAAAATGAATGGTTACTTGGTTTTGAAAATTACAGAAGAAGATTTGACTGGGGCGCTACTTTTTACAGAAATGTACAGGAAGGCTCCTTGTTTTATGCCAATGATAACAACGCCTATCCTGGGAAAATAAATACGCATATTTTTATGGGGAATGTTGCTTATCCATTCGACCGTTCAAAGAGAATCAGTTTATCATTTGGTATCCGTAACGAAAACTATATTGCTTATACAGATATCTACAATGACCAGTCATTAAAAAAAGATAATTTCCAACGCCGCTTTGCACTTACCCATGCAGAATATGTTTACGACAATACGCTCAACCCTTCGCAAAATATCTGGCAGGGATTACGGTATAAAGTTTTCTTTGATTGGAATACGGATATCAGTAAAGAAAAAAATTCGAGTGGAAAATATAATTTCAACTGGGGATTTGATACCCGGTATTATTATCCCATCTTCCGCAATTTTATCTGGGCAGGCAGGGCAGCAGGCAACTTTAGCTGGGGCAATCAAAA
>JANPAP010000378.1:0-3398 GCA_031429975.1 Chitinophagaceae bacterium | reverse complement strand
GACCATGTGGAAGATGCACAGTTTGAAGAAGTGAAATAAGTTTTTTACTCACTGATTAATCAGTTTAAATAGTTAAGCCCTCAAAGAAATTTGGGGGCTTTTTTTATGGGTAGATTTGTTCAAATAACTTCCTTGGTCGGTGTCTTACTTCATAGGTCGGTGTCTTCACCAACTAGCTCAATATATGTAAAAAAGATAGGCAGTTCAAATTTATAATAGGTTGTATATAGGTCGGTGAAGACACCGACCTAGGAGATGGATTATACCAAATATAAAAGCTGTGTACGGATGAATTCAATCATCCTTACACAGCTTTATAAAAATATTAAAAATAGTATGCAGCTTAAGCCTGCTCTACATCTTTTGCCATCATCTCTTTTACCAATCCGGCTAAATCATATTTTGGTTGCCATCCTAATTTTGTTCTTGCCTTGGTGGCATCACCAATTAATAATTCAACTTCGGTTGGCCTGAAATATTCCGGATCAACTGCAACAACATTTTTGCCTACCGGTAACGCATAGGCCGGATTGTCGCAAGATTTTACAGTACCAATTTCATTAACACCTTCGCCACTAAAATCCAATTCAATGCCTACTTCCGCAAATGACAATCTAATAAAGTCTCTTACAGTTGTAGTGATGCCGGTTGCAATTACAAAGTCTTCGGGTTTGTCTTGTTGTAAAATGCGCCACATGGCATCCACATAATCTTTTGCATGACCCCAATCTCTTTTGGCATCTAAATTACCGAGGTATAATTTTTCCTGTTTGCCTTTTACAATAGCAGCAACAGCACGGGTAATTTTTCTGGTAACAAATGTTTCACCTCTTAACGGACTTTCATGATTAAATAAAATTCCATTGCAGGCATACATGCCATAAGCTTCCCGGTAGTTAACTGTAATCCAATAGGCATATAATTTTGCAACTGCATAAGGACTTCTTGGATAAAAAGGAGTGGTTTCACTTTGTGGTACTTCCTGTACCAAGCCATATAATTCGGAAGTACTGGCTTGATAAATTCTTGTCTTTTTTTCCATACCCAAAATGCGGATGGCTTCTAACAAACGCAATGTACCTACACCATCAGCATTTGCGGTATATTCCGGTTCATCAAAACTTACTTTTACATGGCTCATTGCAGCCAGGTTATAAATTTCATCGGGTTGCGTTTCCTGAATAATTCTGATAAGATTGGTACTGTCTGTCATATCGCCATAATGCAATTGAAAGCGTACATTTTTTTCATGCGGATCCTGGTACAAATGATCAATCCGTTGTGTATTGATTAAAGAGGATCTTCTTTTTATACCATGCACTTTGTAACCTTTCTCCAATAAAAGGTCGGCAAGATAGGCGCCGTCTTGTCCGGTAACACCCGTTATGAGTGCGGTTTTGCCATTAAATTGTTTATCTGTATTCATATTTTTATTTAGAAATTTTGTAATGATTTTTTTGTATTGATTTTAGTTTGCATGATTTTTTAAAAAATCTTCATAAGCCAATTGAATGCCTTCAGCTAATGCAATGGTATGTTTCCAACCCAATCCATGTAGTTTAGAAACATCCATTAATTTACGGGGTGTACCATCCGGCTTCGATGCATCAAAAACCAAATTGCCTTTAAAACCTACGATTGTTTTTACGGTTGTGGCCAATTCTGCAATGCTTAAATCTTCGCCGGTACCGATGTTTACCAATTGCTCTTCGTTGTAATTTTCCATTAAATAACAACAGGCTTCGGCCAAGTCGGTTGCAAATAAAAATTCCCTTTTGGGAGTTCCTGTTCCCCATACAACCACTTCATCCGCATTACTGATTTTTGCTTCATGCATCTTACGGATTAATGCAGGTAAAACATGCGAATTATTCAAATCGTAATTATCGCCGATGCCATATAAATTGGTTGGCATAACGCTTATAAAGTTGCAACTGTATTGGCTTCTGTAGGCTTCACATAATTTGATGCCGGCAATTTTTGCAATAGCATAGGGCTCATTGGTAGCTTCCAGCGTACCGGTTAAAAGATATTCTTCTTTCAAGGGTTGCGGTGCCATTTTTGGATAGATACAAGAGCTGCCGAGAAACATTAATTTGGTTACTTTATTTATTGCAGCTGCATGAATGATGTTGGCTTCAATCATTAAATTATCGTACAAAAAATCGGCACGATACGTATTGTTTGCATAAATACCGCCAACTTTAGCAGCAGCCAAAAAAACATAATCGGGTTTTGCAGCAGCAAAAAAATCATTTACTGCAGCCTGGTTCCGAAGGTCTAATTCGGCAGAGGTTTTTGTAATGATATTTGTAAATCCTTTTGCAGTTAAATTCCGCATGATGGCACCACCCACCATTCCACGATGTCCGGCAATATAAATTGTACTGTTCAGCTCCATATTCTATTGATGATTAAAATTGTGGTTGCGAAGATAATTTTTTAAATAGTTGTATCCTAATTAGGCGCAATGCTGTAATTCTGTTACTGGTTAATTTTAAAATATTCTACATACCAGTCTATGAATTTACTTACGCCTTCTTTAATAGATGTTGATGGTTGATACCCGAGGTTTGTTTTTAAGTCGCTTACATCGGCATAGGTTTTATAAACATCGCCGGGTTGCATGGGCATCATTATTTTTTCGGCTTTTTTATTTAATTTATGTTCGATGGCATCAATAAAGTCGGTAAGTTTTACCGGTTGGCTGTTGCCGATATTGTATAATTGATAAGGTGCTTTTGATGAAGAAGGCACCGGGTTTAATCCACTCCAATCTGGATTTCCTTTTGGCGGATTATTGATTACCCTTACAACACCATCAATTATATCATCGATATAAGTAAAGTCACGTTCCAGTTCGCCGTTGTTAAAAACTTTTAAAGGCTCACCATCGATGATTGCTTTTGTAAATAAAAACATCGCCATATCGGGCCGGCCCCATGGACCATACACAGTAAAAAATCGCAAACCTGTTGTTGGTAAATTGTACAGATGGCTGTAAACATGCGCCATCAATTCATTGCTTTTTTTGGTAGCGGCATACAAACTTATCGGATGATCAACCGTGTGATTTGAATCGAAAGGGATCGCCTCATTCAGCCCGTAAACGCTGCTGCTGCTGGCATACACCAAATGTTTTATTTTAAAATTCCGGCAACACTCTAATAAATTTGCATAGCCAACAATATTGCTTTCAATGTATGCTGCAGGATTTGTAATGCTGTAACGTACGCCGGCCTGTGCAGCTAAATTTACCACCACATCAAATTTTTGTGCAGTAAATAATGCATCCAAATTTGCTTTATCTTCTAATTGTAATTGTAAAAACTCGTAACCTTTTAAAGTATTGCTTTGGTACAATTCGTTGTATTTAATTTCACCAGGATTTATACCTG
>JANPAP010000377.1:0-3327 GCA_031429975.1 Chitinophagaceae bacterium | reverse complement strand
TCCCTTCTTTTGCTGCGGTACAATTATTATTCGAATTTGATATTGAAACCAGAGAAGCATTTTGTCATTGGTTTAAATACGAAAATCAGGAAGGCAGGCATACCTTAACTCATTTGGAAACTAGCCCATTTTCAACTTCTGAATTGATGAAAAAATATGCACCATATCAAGGGATGGCCCATCTGGAATACATACAGTATTTTAAAAAGCACCGGCGCAAAAAAACACTTATTCCTTTGTTTAAGGAATATCAAAATAAGCAACAACTTGCCATGCATACAAGTTTGTTAAAAGCAAGAGCTCGTTTTGCCAGGATGATGGCAAAATTAAATTTGATAAAATGGGGTTCTTAAATTTTTAATAAAAATTAAATAATAAAAATTGTACCAATTGTTTTTTAAAAGGCTGATAGATATTTCAATTGCATTGGGTACTTTAATCCTTTTATCGCCGTTGTTGGTAATTATTACATTGCTGTTGAAGTATGTAAATAATGGCAAGGCATTTTTTTTTCAGGAACGTCCGGGTAAAGATGAGAAACCGATTTACATCATCAAGTTTAAGTCAATGAATGATAAAAAAGATGCAGCCGGAAATTTGCTTCCCGATAATCAACGATTAACAAAATTGGGAGCCTTTATCCGTAAGTTTTCTTTTGATGAATTGCCCCAATTGATCAATGTTTTAAAAGGCGATATGAGCCTGGTGGGCCCCCGGCCGTTGTTGTATAAATATATACCGCTGTATAGCGAAGAGCAAAAAAAAAGGCATTTAGTAAAACCGGGCATTACCGGATGGGCACAGATTAATGGCAGAAACGCAATTAGCTGGACAGAAAAATTCAGTCTGGATGTGTATTATCAGCAACACATTTCATTTGCACTCGATATCAAAATTTTGTTTTTAACAGTACTGAAAGTTTTAAAAAGGGAAGGTGTAAATCAAACCGACGAAAGGCCCATGATGCCTTTTAACGGGAATAATTAAAGAGTATGTTGTTTGCAGAAAAAATCCGGAATCTACTTTTTTGGTCGCTTGATTTTGCTAAGGGAGGCAAGTTGGCTGCTCATTTAAAAGAGATTGAAAAAACAATCAACGGTTATCCCGAAACAAAAGTGGTTATCCAGAAAAAATTGCAGACAATTTTATTTCATGCAAGTACAACTACTGATTTTTACAAAGATTATTTAAGTGCAGGTATCAGCAACTTTCCGGTAATTGATAAAAATATTATCCGTCAAAATGAAGTCTCTTTTATTTCATCTTCTTTTGATAAAGCAACACTTTTTAAAGTAGTTACCAGTGGATCAACAGGCACGCCGTTTTGTGTGTACCACAGTGCCGAAAAAAAATTAAGAAACACTGCCGACACTATTTATTTTGCAAAAAGGGCTGGCTATGCATTGGGGCAAAAACTGTATTACTTTAAAATTTGGAATGATATCAATAAGAAATCATGGTTCAATACCTGGTCGCAAAATATTGAGGCCTGTAATGTTTTTGAAATGTCGGATGCAGCCATACTGCGGTTGATAGAAAAAATAAATACAGATAAATCTACCATCGGGTTTTTGGGCTATGCTTCCGCATACGATGCCATTTGCAGATTTTTAGATGCCAATAAAAAAGTTAAAGTAAAAGCAAATGTACTATCCGCCATCGCCATGTCCGAGGCATTAAATGAGTATACAAAAAATGCCATGCAGCAGCATTTTAATTGCAAATGTGTTTCCCGGTATTCCAATGTAGAGAATGGCATTATTGCCCAACAATCTGTTGCAGGAGGGAATGAATTTTATATCAACTTCGCCAGTTATTATGTAGAAGTGCTAAATCTATTTAACAACGAACCAAGCCCTTTTGGAAAAGAAGGAAGGATAGTTGTTACGGATTTATACAACAAGGCAATGCCCATGATTCGTTACGACACCGGTGATATTGGGGTGATGAATGAAAGATTGTTTGAGGGTAAAAAAATATTGCTGCTGGAAAAAATAGAAGGCAGAAAGATGGACATGGTTTTTAGTAGCAACGGCGATTTGGTTTCTTCATTTACCATTACCAATGGCATGTGGAAGTACACCGAACTAAAGCAATACCAGTTTATACAAACCGATAAAAATAAATACCTTTTTAAATTAAATTGTGAACTTCCATTTATAAGAGAAGGCACTTTGGTAAATGAGTTTCAACAATACTTTGGTCCGGGAGCAGAAATAAGTGTTGAGTATGTAAACGAAATTCCTTTACTCAATTCGGGTAAAAGAAAAAAGGTGATGAATCTATATCTGGCTAAAAAAAATTAAAGAATGATAAAAGTACTTGTAACCGGAGTAGGTGGCCCTACACCCCGTTCATTTGTAAGGGCAATAAAAAGTTTTGCAATTGATTATTCCAATCAGTTTGAGTTTATCGGGGTTGATTGTAACCAGCTTGCTTATGGCTTATACGAAAAGGAGCTGTTTAGCAAATCCTTTGTAGTACCAAGGGCAGACAGTGTAAATTATTGGAGCGCTATTAATAAAATTATTGACGAAAATGAAATCGATGGGGCCGTAATTTTACCCGAAGTGGAAGTTATTGAGTGGGCAAAAAATGCTGATAAAAACCTAACCAAAAAAATCAAATTACATTTACCCGATCCTAAATTGGCGCAGGAAATTGTAAACAAACATTCCTTACACGAATTATTGAAAGGGTCGGATGTAATACCCAAATATTTTCTTTTAAATCCTACTGGTTATTCTTATCAAAAATTAAAAGAAACTGTAAGTGATATTTATTGGGTTAGAAGTACCGAAGGATCCAGTGGTTTAGGTTCCTTAAAAATAGAAAACGAACAAGCCCTCGAACAATGGATTGCCATTAACCCTGCTGTTAAAGAATTTATTGCATCCGAATTTTTACCTGGCCGAAATATGGCTTGCAAACTTTTATACTTTAATGGAAAATTAGTGAGTTCGGCCTGTGCGGAAAGAGTACATTATATTATGGCAAAAGTAGCGCCATCGGGTATTACAGGCAACACCTCCTTTGGTCGTTTATTAAACGAGCCAGGGCTGGTTACAACTTCTGTAAATGCAATAGAATTAATTGCAAAAAAATTAAACACAAGTTTGAACGGAATTTTTACAGTTGATTATAAAGAGGATGCTAATGCTGCCCCAAAAATTACAGAAATAAATATCCGGCATGTGGCCTTTACATCTTCCATTGCAGCAGGCGGGGCTAATTTACCAGTAGATACTTTAAAGGGAATGTTTTTAGAAGACCCTGCAATGATGCAAACCAACAATTATCAATTTAAAGAAGGATTAATTTTTTTAA
>JANPAP010000376.1:0-3139 GCA_031429975.1 Chitinophagaceae bacterium | reverse complement strand
GCATGCACGAAAAACTGGTAATAAAATTACTGGAAATGGCTGCACCAAAAATTGTTTATGTTAGCTGTAATACTGCCACACAGGCCCGTGACTTGGCACTGCTCAGTGAAAAATATAAATTAGAAAAAATTCAACCGGTTGATATGTTTCCGCATACCCATCATATTGAATGTGTAGTGTTGCTAACACTTTTATAATAAGTAAAATTTTAAACTTGCCAACCTTTAAAAGGTTGGCAATTTTTGATAAATAATTCTTCCTCATTCATCAATTCATTCAAATTTTTTTTCGGATATAAAATTCTGATCTGTTTTATCATTTCTTAAAAAGGATTTATCTTCACAGACTGTCCGAAAAAAATTTGGACAATTATTGAAATAAGAAAATTGGAACATGGGGAATTGAAAATGTTTTTTAACCCCAGCAACGCCGGAATAATTTTATTAAGATGAACATTAAAGTAATAGCATTTGATGCAGACGATACACTTTGGGTAAACGAACCTTACTTTAAAGAAACAGAAGAAAAGTTTTGCGATTTACTGGAAGATTATTTACCCAAACACACATTGGCTAAAGAATTATTTAAAACAGAAATTCAAAACCTATCGCTGTATGGCTACGGCATAAAGGGTTTTATGCTTTCCATGATTGAAACTGCCTTAACCGTTACCGATCATAATTTAGATGTAAAAGTTATTGAAAAGGCAATTGCTTATGGTAAAGAATTATTAGAAAAACCTATTGAAATGTTGGAAGGTGTGGAGGATGTTTTAGAAGCACTAAAAAATAAATACCGGTTGGTGGTTGCCACCAAAGGCGATTTGTTGGATCAGGAAAGAAAATTAAAAAAATCGGGACTGGAACATTATTTTCACCACATAGAAATTATGAGTGATAAACAAAATGCTGATTATTTAAAACTTATTAAACACCTCGACATTGATCCGGATGAATTTTTAATGCTCGGCAATTCATTAAAATCGGATGTGTTACCAGTGTTGGCCATTGGCGGCCACAGTATTCATATTCCCTATCATACCAACTGGGAGCATGAAACAATTGAACATAAAGTTGCTCATAAAAATTTCCGGCAGGTGCACAGCATTAAAGAAATTTTACCATTGCTGCAATAAATTAATCTAACAAAACTATACTTGTATTAACGATGACTTTACAACAGTTACCAAAAATTGAATTACACTTGCACCTGGATTGTGGATTGAGTTACGAGGTAGTAAATAAAATTAACCCCGACATTACCGAAGAAATGTATCGCAATAATTTTATTGCTCCGGAAAAATGTATTGATCTGGCCGATTTTTTAACACGAGCCATTAACTGTGTTAACCTCATGCAAACTAAAGAGCAGTTAGAGTGGGTGGTGGAAGATTTATTTAAACAACTTGCTGCCGATAATGTATTGTATGCCGAAATGCGCTATGCCCCTTTGCAGCATTTACAAAATGGATTAACCGCTTTTGATGTAGTTGATATTATTGAAAAAGCAACCGCAGCATGTATACAAAAAACCGGCATCGAAGCCCGGATAATTCTTTGTACCCTGCGGCATTATTCTGCAGCAGAAAGCATGGAAACGGTGATGCTGGTTGAGCAATTTAAAAATACTTATGTGGCAGGTTTTGATATTGCTGCCGACGAAGCCGGTTATCCCATTACCAACCATATTGCAGCCTTTCAATATGCCAAACAAAAAGAAATTTTTTGTACCGCACATGCCGGCGAAGCAATGGGTGCCGAAAGCGTTTGGGAAACCTTAAATTATTTTGGCCCGTCAAGAATCGGGCATGGTGTACGCAGTTATGAAGATCCCAAACTGGTAGAACATTTACGCAATAATAATATTCACCTGGAAATTTGTCCGAGCTGTAATGTGCAAATAAATATTATTGATGAATATAAAAATCACCCAGTTGATCAATTAAAAAAAGAAGGCGTATCCATCAACATCAACACCGATTGCAGAACCATTGTAGATATTTCTCTCAACAGAGAATATCAAAAACTGCAGGATGTTTTTGGATGGACCATTACCGACTTTTACGATTGTAATGTAAACGCCATCAAAGCAGCATTTATTTCCGAAGAGGTAAAACAGATTTTATTAAACAAATTAGCAACAGGGTATAATAAATAGTAAACGATATTTCAATACCAATTACAAATCCGAAATTGCAATACAAATAAAAAAACATGTCATTTAACAGCAGCGGCAACCGGTTTCAACAAACCACTCCAATTGTACTTAATCTTATCATTATAAATGTGTTGGTTTTTCTGGCGCAAATGGCATTGGGTAGCAACAATGGAATTGATACAGCCGGCGATCTTTTTGCCTTACATCATTACAAGTCTACTTACTTTAAGCCTTACCAGATTGTAACCCACATGTTCATGCATGCCGGATTTTTTCACCTGTTTTTTAATATGTTCGCTTTGTGGATGTTTGGTACCATGGTAGAGCGAAGCTGGGGACCCAAAAAATTTCTAACCTTTTATTTAATCTGTGGCTTGGGTGCCGCCCTTACCCAAATGGGTTCTTACATGCATGATTATTGGAAAATAGATCAGATGGATTTAAGCGCCGAAAATTATGATCAATACCAACAGGTATTAAGGCAGGCTTATACTGTTGGTGCATCCGGTGCCATCATGGGTGTACTGGTGGCCTTTGGATATTTATTTCCAAACACACAACTATTTATAATGCCCATACCGTTTCCTATAAAAGCAAAATGGGCCATAACCGGCATAGTTGCGTTGGATGTTTTTGGTGGAGTAGTAAAAGTTCAGGGCGATAATGTTGCCCACTTTGCACATTTGGGTGGCGCCATCATTGGATTTTTATTAGTGTTATACTGGAACAAAACAAACAGGCAAACCTTTTATTAGTGTTAACAGTAATTGTAAACTGTAATTGTAAATTTGTAGTACAATTTTAATCATGGGAGAATTAGATAGATATTCAGATTATAAACGTCCACGAAAAAAATTCACTCTGGGCGATGATGGCAATTCTTTAGTGGGTTTAATCAGCATCAACATCATTGTTTTTTTATTGCTGATGACGATCCAGGTAGTGTATTTCTTTTTCCAAACCGATACCGCTTCTTTTGCGG
>JANPAP010000375.1:0-4049 GCA_031429975.1 Chitinophagaceae bacterium | reverse complement strand
CTGTCGAGCACCGAATCGAATAATGCACCAAATGTTGAACTCATGTTACCTAACCTGGCTACCTGTCCATCCAGCATATCGAATAAACCAGCCACTAATATTAAAACACCTGCCCAGCCTACGTATGAAAGATCGCCACGGTTACCTGCTTCTGCACCTAAAATAAAAATAATGGCTACTCCGATATTTAATACCAAGCCGGTAATAGTTACCAGATTGGGTGTAAATCCAATTTTAATTAATCCTCTTACCAAAGGATTAATTACAACATAAATAAGTTGTTGCAGTTTATCTCTCATTAAAAGTTTTGGCATTATAAAAGGAATTGATTTTTTAAAATTCAAACTTAAACCTTGTTCGTAACCCCCATGTTGTAACATCAGGGTTATCAAGATATGTTAAACGCTTTACCAAATCTAATCTTACTATTTTAAAAATATTTGCTAAACCTACACTTACTTCAATATAGGGTTGTTGATGCAATGTAAAGGTGGATGTTTTGCCGGTTAATTCATCTTTTGGAAATTGGTATACCACATTATTTTTATCCGGATTATTTTCATCTCTTAAGCCACCATATAATAATTTTATGCTTGCAACTTCCCTAAGTTTTAAACTTCTTACAAGTGGAATTTTATTCAGAAAAAATCCATTGAAATGAAAATCAAAATTTGCTGCCACATATTGATCACTTACAAACTCTAAAAAATTCATCAAATTATACGAATTTAACTGATACCCATAAGTTTGATTAGCCCTGTGAATATTTAATAATGGAAACGGTACCTGACCAAAAATATGACTTCCTTCAACGGTAACATCAGTATATCCTAACTGCGATAAATAAACCCTTTTTTCTGCTATGAAATTAAGGTTATGATAATTATATTCTCCTCCTACCAATCCTTTTATTCCGGCAATATATCGAAGTTTAAAAATTGGAAAACGGTTTATGATTGGTATCCTGAAATTTTTACCTTGATAAAATTGCTCATTAGGTGCCCACCTTAATTCGGCCGATAATTCTGTGGTTGTTAAATCTGGAATAATAACATTATTTACCGGCCCCTGCTTTTGATATACAATAGAACCAGCAGGGGTTTGCTTCAAATTTTTAAACTCTAAACTATATTTAAAGTTTTTTCCAAACTCATACGTATACTCAATATTATAAACTTTATTGTACAACCATTTATCGTTTTTGCCTCTTTTAAAAGAGAGTAAAAAATTGTCTTCCTGTACAAATTGTAAATCCTGCCCGGGTATTTTCATATCATACTGAATGCCTGCTCTGATATAATGCAACGGATAAGAATAGATTGATTTGTGATTTAAAGAATACGTACCTGCAAAAGAGTATTTGTATTGTTGATCTTTAAATCCATAAGCACCGTAGGTTTCAAAATAAAATTTTTCGTTAAACTTTGCAGTAGTTCTTCCGCCCAATCGTAAACGAAAACCTTCAACCGGATTAAAGCTGTAAAAGGTATTGGTATTTCCAATTTCGTATTTACCTAAAACTATATAACCCGTAAATAATGCAGTAAGAACAGTGGTTATAGTTTTAAAAGACTTCATGTTTTTTAAACTGTCAATATTGTAGTAAGCTTTTGCTTCTACTTTTGAT
The DNA here is from genome assembly GCA_031429975.1 of Chitinophagaceae bacterium. Classification (GTDB taxonomy): domain Bacteria; phylum Bacteroidota; class Bacteroidia; order Chitinophagales; family Chitinophagaceae; genus Ferruginibacter. The sequence goes on along the minus strand of JANPAP010000375.1, from coordinate 2,422 downwards.
AAAGGAGTATGTCTTTTTTCAACCCAAAAACTATCCGAAAAACTATCTTTATCTATCCGGTAAACTTCGTCTTTTGCCGCATAAATACTGTCGGGGGCTTTTTCGTTTATTTTAAAATTTTTGTACGATACCAATCTTTCACCCAACATGCCACCTGTTGAACTTTTTACTAAAACAAATTCGGTTAACATGTCGCTTTTTATAACATGGTAACGTCCGTCAAATCCTTTTTCAAAATCCTGGTTAATTTTTAATTCCCGGGTCCAGTTTAGATTTGCTTTTTTGCTGATAGTCATATCAATTTTTTGAATTGAATAATTACCATCCAGCGTAATAAACATGGTGCCTCTAAAAATTAAATCATTTGGATTTTTTGGAGTAAAATAAAGTCGAATTAATTTGATACCCTCCAACTCGGTGGTATCACGAATATAATAGCGATAAAATACCGGAGCAATATCAGCAATTGGACTTAAAAACTGGTTGTTTAATAAAGCTATATTGTTATCGTAAATATTGATATCGGCGTATAAAGAATTCAGGTATTCGCTTATACCGGCGTTATCCAAAAAATCGCCATAGTTTACTTTTTTTTCTCCTAACACAATTGTTTTATCTGCATTGGGATCTTTACGTAAAAATTTTTGAGTTAGTTTTTCTTCCACATAAATGGGCAGTATGGAGCGGCCTTCTAATGAAGTGGTATCAACGTTTTCGAGAATAAATTTGTATTTTTTAAACAGCTTGTTACGCATTAATTTATCGGGCTTATTGGCAAGCGATAACCCTAATTTTTCGTATTGATCGTACTGAACATAATCGTAAGAACTAATTTTATTTTTTTCTTTATTTTCGATAACCCTTTCTATCAATTCAACTGCCGGGTTGTTTCTGTTTCGGTATTTACCACGCCCTCTTTTTACAACAACTTCTTTTAAATTGGAAGTCATCTCCATTTCAATATTAAGGTCTTGGTCAATAAAGGGTTTAACCTGCCGGGTAACTTTTACATAACCTACATAAGTAAATTCCAGTGTTGTTAATTTCGAATTTTTTGTTTCAATTGAATAGCTTCCATTTTCGCCTGTTGAAACACCTTTGCCATTTTTAAATACCACCGATACAAAAGGCATCGGTTGTTTAGTAATTGCATCTCTTACAAAACCGGTTACAATTGTTTGTGCCTGGAGCATAAAAAAACCCAAGCACATTGTAATTAACAATAAACTCCCTTTTATTTTAATCCTCCTACCTATTTCTTTATCAACTATTTTTAAAAACATAATTTTTTTGTAACGGATAATTGTAAGCCAATGCCACAGTAACCGATGTTAAAATTTTAGCAATCAAATAATTTAATCCTGCAAAATCAATCAGGAAATAAACACCTAAACCATTTAATAATAAATTACCAACCCAAATAATAAAGTATCGTTTGGTTTGATAAAAAACACTGGCATTTTTAACTTTAAAAACCCAATGCCGGCAAATAAAAAAATTTATAATGCCACCGGTAACAGTTCCCAAAATACTTGCCCAAACTGGGTTTAAGGCAACTATCTCTTTTAAAATAATTGCAACTAAATAATCATAAAAGCTTGCAACAGCTGCTGCGGTATTTGCTTTAATAAATATTTTCATTGCTAAATAAATTCTTAATACAACAATTTAAAATAAGCCACAAATGTCAAAATTATCAAAGCATAAATGCCTGATAAAAGATCATCTGCCATTACACCCCAACCTTTGGGAAACATTTCCATCCTTCTTATCCCCAGTGGTTTTACAATATCAAAAAACCTAAATAATATTAATCCAGCAACCAGCAGCGCAATATTATGAGGTATAAAAAGGAGTGTAATTGCCATTCCGGCAAATTCATCAATAACTACTTTACTACTGTCTTTACCCCAACTGGCTTCTACATTATTAGCAGTCCAAATTCCAATTATTATTATTATTAAAGTACTTGTTAGCTGCCACAAGGAATTACTAAAACCGGCAGGTAACAAGTACCAAATTATACAGTATAAAATTGATGCCAAAGTACCTCCACCTTTTATAAATCCGATACCGGCAATGGATGCTATCAATTTATGCAATTGCATATTATAAGGATTCAACTAAATCCTGGTAATAATCTAAGCCAAGATGTGTAATCAAATCTTCACCCATAATATGACGAAGTGTATTTTGCAATTTTACTAATTGTTTAAAAATATCATGCTCTGGTGCAAGTCCTTCCAGGGTTTGTGGAGATTTGAAATAAAACGATAGCCATTCCTGTATCCCACTCATTTCTGAACGCTTAGCCAGATCAAGAAACAAAGCCAGATCCAACACAATTGGAGCTGCTAAAATTGAATCTCTGCAAAGAAAATTTATTTTTATCTGCATCGGATATCCCAACCATCCAAAAATA
>JANPAP010000374.1:0-2376 GCA_031429975.1 Chitinophagaceae bacterium | reverse complement strand
CTGGATGATGTAAAATCTTTTTGTTTTTTTTCCGGAAAGCCCATGGAAGTTTTTGCAAATGCATTAACCGAGGAAGCTTTAAAAAGAGAGTTTGCCTATGTTTTTGCCAGTCATAAATATCCGGGTATTCCCGAAATAAATTTAAACAGCATCGATCTAAGTCCATTTGTTATTGGCGATATTCCGGTTATCCCAATTTTGGTTTGGCATTTAAAAATGCCTGTGCTTGGTTTTCGTTTTGGGCATTTTACTTACATAACCGACGCTAATAAAATTGAGGAAAGTGAGCAAGAAAAAATAAAAGGCAGCCAGGTAATGGTATTAAATGCATTGCGGCATAAACCACATATCTCTCATTTTACCCTTGATGAAGCAAGCGCATTGGTAAAGGAATTACAAGTGCCAATGGGTTACTTTACACATATCAGCCACCAATTGGGCTTGTACAATACTATCGAAAAGCAATTACCCGCCGGATTAGGATTGGCTTACGATGGATTGATTTTGCAATTCGACTAAGCAAGTTTGACATTACAACTATTGCAAATACCGGATAAGGTTTTTATATTACAGTAACCTTATTGTATGTGGAAACATTTTATATCCGAGTACCTGAACTTTACCCGACGGGAACGAAATGGCGTTCTGGTATTATTAGCCTTGATTGTAATCCTGATTATTGCTCCATTCTTCTTCCCTTTTTTTATCAAGAAAAATAGTTACGATCGTACAGCGTTTGAAAAAGAAATTGCCGGACTAATTATTACTCAAAACGATTCAGCAGAAAAATTTACATCAAAAAAATTTGAGGACAATAACAATCCCAGGTACCAGCCCTATGCAAAAAATGATTTTTCAAAACAACCCATCAGTGGCGAGTTATTTTATTTTGATCCCAACACATTAAATGAATCGGGTTGGAAAAAATTGGGATTGCGGGACAAAACAATTGCCACCATAAAAAATTATTTATCAAAGGGGGGTAAGTTTTATAAGCCGGAAGATATCGGTAAAATTTGGGGGATTAGCAGTGAAGATGCTGCAAGGTTGATACCCTTTGTGCAAATTGAAAAAGCTGCATTTACATCAAATGATCAAACAAAAACTTTTGAAAAAACTTTTGTTGAACGCCCCAAATATGTACCCACAACAGTAGATATTAATAACGCTGATACCACTGCCTACATTGCTTTGCCGGGCATTGGAAGTAAATTATCGCAGCGAATTATTACGTTCCGTGATAAGTTGGGTGGCTTTTATGCTGTTGATCAGGTTGGCGAAACTTTTGGTTTACCCGACTCTACTTTTCAAAAAATAAAACCTCGGTTAAGTATCAGTAAAATTGATTTAAAACAATTAAATATTAACACGGCAAGTTTGGAGGATTTAAAATCGCACCCTTATATCCGTTACCAAATTGCCAATGCGTTGGTTCAGTTTAGAACGCAGCATGGAAATTTTTTAGCCCTGAGCGACATAAAAAAAATTGTTTTAATTACTGATGAACTCTATGGAAAATTAACCCCTTATCTGAAAATTAATTAATCTCCACAAACTAACATCTGTTAGTATTTTTAATTTACTTTTGCTTTCAAATAAAAAAGCAATAATGGATTTTAAGCAGGATGAAATAACGGAACAAGTGGCACAAACTGCCAAAGACTTTGCCCATCAATATATCAAACCGCATTTAATGGATTGGGATGAATCGCAGGAGTTTCCCTTGCATATATTTAAGGAATTGGGCAAATTGGGAATGATGGGTGTTTTAGTGCCGGAAGCCTATGGGGGCACAGGTTTAAGTTATTTTGAGTACAATGTAATTATACAGGAAATTTCAAAAGTTTGTGGGTCAATCGGGCTTTCGGTTGCAGCTCATAATTCATTGTGTACCGGCCATATTTTAAGTTTTGGAAACGAAGAACAGAAACAAAAATATTTACCCAAATTAGCCACCGCCGAATTTTTAGGCGCCTGGGGTTTAACCGAACCCAATACCGGTAGCGATGCAGGTAACATGAAAACAACGGCGGTAAAAGACGGCGATGATTGGATTATTAACGGAACAAAAAGTTGGATTACGCATGGTAAAAGTGGCGATGTTGCGGTAGTAGTTTGCCGTACCGGCGAACCAAGGGCAAAAGATAATTCCACCGCATTTATTGTTGAAAGAGGTACTGAAGGTTTTAGTGCAGGAAAAAAAGAAAATAAATTGGGCATGAGAGCAAGTGAAACTGCCGAAATGGTTTTTGATAATTGCCGGATACCGGATGCCAACAGAATGGGTGAGGTTGGATCGGGTTTTAAACAATCAATGAAAGTGCTGGATGGTGGCCGTATTTCTATTGCTGCTTTAAGTTTGGGTATTGCAAAAGG
>JANPAP010000373.1:0-4684 GCA_031429975.1 Chitinophagaceae bacterium | reverse complement strand
CTTTTAATGCTAAGACCACCAATTGGTCGTTGAGTTATGATGGCAGAAAAAACGAACCGGTAACCCTGCCTATGAAATTTCCGTTGTTGTTAGCACAGGGTGCCGAAGGAATTGCCGTAGGACTTTCAACAAAAATTTTACCACATAATTTTTGCGAACTGATTGATGCTTCTATCAAATATTTAAAAGGAAAAAAGTTTGAAATATTTCCCGATTTTCAAACAGGTGGAAGTATGGATGTGGACAATTACAATGATGGAAAGCGGGGAGGAAAAATAAGGGTAAGGGCCAACATTGAAGAGTTGGATAAGAAAACCCTGGTAATAAAAAGTGTACCCTTTGGCGTTACTACCACCCAGTTAATGGAGAGTATTGTAAAAGCCAACGATCAGGGAAAAATAAAAATTAAAAAAGTAAGCGATCATACAGCTGCTGAAATTGAAATCATCATTGAATTGGCTGCCGGCATTTCGCCGGATATCACCATTGATGCCTTGTATGCTTTTACAGATTGTGAAGTAAGTATTTCGCCCAATGCCTGTGTAATTGTAAATCACAAACCGCAGTTTATGGGTGTGGCAGAATTGTTGAAAATTGCCACCGAAAATACAAGAGTGCTTTTGCAGAAAGAGTTGGAAATAAAGTTGGGAGAGTTGCAGGAAAAATGGCATTACACTTCTCTGGAGAAAATTTTCTTTGAAGAAAAAATTTATAAGGAGCTGGAAAAAAAGCATGAAACCTGGGATAAAGTATTGGATTCAATTGACAAAGCTTTTACTCCTTTTAAAAAGCAATTGAGGAGAGAAATTACAAAAGAAGATATTATTAAGCTTACCGAAAAGCCGGTAAGGCGAATTTACAAACTGGATATTGATGAGTTGAATGACCAGATAAAAGGATTGGAAGCCGATATCAAACAGGTAAAATTTGATTTGGAACATCTTACAGAATTTGCCATTGCCTATTATGAATCCTTGTTGAAAAAATATGGTAAAGGCAGAGAACGTAAAACAGAAATCAAAGCATTTGATACCATTCAGGCAAAAAATGTGGCGATAGCCAACACAAAAATTTATGTGAATTTAGCAGATGGATTTGTAGGAACGGGTTTGAAAAAAGACGAGTTGATTGCCGAGGTTTCTGATCTGGATGATATTATTGCTTTTACAAAATCGGGCATTATGAAAGTGGTAAAAGTTGCCGACAAAGCCTTTATAGGCAAGGATATTATTCATGTGGCGGTGTTTCAAAAAAATGACGAACGTACTACCTATAACATGATTTATGTAGATGGAAAAACCGGTGTAAGTTATGCCAAGCGATTTAACGTTACCGGTATTACCCGTGATAAGGAATACGATTTAACCAAGGGTGCCGATAAAAGTAAAGTGCATTATTTTTCGGCTAACCCTAATGGTGAGGCAGAAGTATTGAAAATTATTTTAAGTCCCAATTGCAGTGCAAAGAAAAAAGAACTTGAATTTTATTTTGAGGAAATGGAGATTAAGGGCAGGGGAAGCATTGGAAATATTGTTACCAAATATCCCATCAAATCGGTAAAGTTTAAAGAAGCCGGCCGCTCTACATTGGATGCAAAAAAATTGTGGTTCGATAATAAATTCGGCAGGTTGAACATCGAAGAGAAGGGCGAATATCTGGGCAAGTTTGAAGCCGAAGACCGCCTGTTGGTAATTTACAATGATGGTAATTATGAAATTACCGATCAGGAATTAAACCAACGTTTTGATTTTGAAAAAGTGTTACTACTCGAAAAATTTGATCCCGAAAAAATCATCACAGCGGTTTATCTCGACAATGAAAAACTGCAGTTTAATATCAAGCGGTTTAAGATTGAAACCTTAACCTTGCACAATAAATTTTTCTTTATTAAAGAAGGAAAAGACAACCGGCTTGAAACCGTTACAACAGAATTGGAACCCGTGTTAATTGTAAACAGTGGCCGTGGCCAATTAGTACGTAGTGCCAAATTTAAAGTAGAAAAACTGGTTGAAGTAATGGGCTGGAAAGCAATAGGGGCAAAGCTTACCGATTTTTCAAAAACGGTGGAAATGGAATGGGAGAAAAAGAAAGACGAAGAAAATTTGCAGGGCGATTTGTTTGGATAAAATTTTATAAAGGAATCAACCTATACGGGCAATCATTGGTTAAAGCCTTTTTTTGATGTCATAAGTTTGTCAGATCCTTGCTAAAACTATCTTAAAATTCATTCTTAAATCTGATTCAATATTTTTGTACTTATTTTCGCAGCCATCATTTAAACCGGATGCAAATTTGCAAGTGAATAAGGTTTAAATGTACAGTGAACTATCTTTGAAAGCATCAATTAATTTTTTATGGAATCCCAAGGTCCCAAAAATATATTTTCAAATCCTGTACGCAGGATATTGCAAGTTATCAAGCTGGAGAAAAACGAAATATCTTCTGTTTATTTTTATGCTATACTGAGTGGCTTGATACAACTTTCGCTTCCCTTGGGTATACAGTCCATCATCAGTTTTGTGCTGGGTGGTTCGCTTTCTACCAGTCTGGTAATCCTTATTTCATTAGTGGTAATTGGTGTTTTTTTAAATGGCATGTTACAGATCAACCAAATGCGGTTGATTGAAAAAGTGCAACAAAAAATATTTGTACGGTACTCATTCGAGTTTGCAGAAAGAATTCCTAAAATGAATTTGCAGGCAATTGATAGTTATTATTTGCCAGAGCAGGTAAATCGTTTTTTTGATACAGTCAATCTTCAAAAGGGCATTTCAAAACTGTTGCTGGATATTCCCTCTGCAACCATTCAAATTATATTTGGTTTAATGCTATTGTCGTTTTACCATCCGGTGTTTATCATTTTTGGATTGGTATTATTGCTGATCATTTATATTATTCTTCGATTAACGGCAGCCAGAGGGATGGAGTCGAGCCTTAGGGCCAGCGATTATAAATACAGCATTGCAGGCTGGTTGGAGGAAATGGCCAGGGTAATAAAATCATTTAAGTTTTCACGCAATACCAATTTAAATATACAGCATACCGATATATTGGTAAGCGGCTATCTTAACCAACGTACCATTCATTTTAAAACCTTGCTGGTTCAGTATTGGAGCCTTGTAATTTTTAAAGTAATCATTACCGCATCGATGCTGATTGTGGGATGTATTTTATTAATCGATCAACAATTAAATATCGGTCAGTTTATAGCGGCCGAAATTGTAATCCTCAGCACCATCAGTTCGGTAGAAAAAATATTGGTAAACCTGGATGTAGTTTATGATGTACTTACCTCGGTTGAAAAACTGGGAAAGATTATTGATAAGCCATTAGAAGAAGATGGCTTTTTAGACTTGCCCACTGAAAATAATGGATTATCTGTTGAATTGAATAATGTAAGTTTTGCTTATGTGCCTGATATTTCCTTACCAGTTCTTTCCGGAATCAATTTCAATATTGGCCATAATGAAAAAGTTTGTATCATGGGCGCTACAGGTTCAGGTAAATCATCCTTATTAAGGGTAATCAGCGGTACCTATAGCCAATATGCCGGAAATATTTTCATCAACAACATCCCTATTTCAAATTATAAACTCGATTCATTGCGGAACGAAACCGGTATTTTTTTAAATCAACAGGATATATTTCAGGGTACACTGATGGAAAATATCACGATGGGTAACCAGGCTATTGCTGCACAACATATTTTGGTATTGGCCAATAAAGTGGGTTTGCAAGCATTTATGAATGACCTGAGTGATGGATTGAATACGGTGTTGGACCCAATTGGTAAAAGACTGTCGAAAAATATCAACCAAAAAATATTATTGTTAAGGGCATTGGTAAACCAGCCAAGGCTGATATTATTAGAAGAACCTTTTGATGGAATCAGTCCGCTGGCCAAGCAATCGGTTATACAATACTTGCTGAATGAAACGACCAATCAAACCGTCATCATCAGTTGTAATGATGCCGCATTTGCCGCACAATGCGATCAGGTGATTTATCTTGAAAAAGGAAAAGTGAAGGCAGTGGGAAAATGGGACGACATAAAAAATAATCTAAATTAATCCCTGATGAATTTTATAGAAACCAAATTAGAGAACGAGGTAAATAACAGCAACATCCGATCCTTTGCGCTGATTTACCGAATTAATAAAAAAAGCAAGGTAGGCCGTTGGCTTATTGGTATATTGATGGGTTTGTTGATTATCTTATTTATTCCCTGGACACAGAATATAACGGCAAAGGGTACCACTACAACACTAAGGCAGGAGCAAAGGCCTCAGGAATTGAATACCATTATACCGGGTAAGGTTATTAAATGGCATGTAAAAGAAGGTGATTTTGTAAAAAAAGGGGATACTATTATTCAGCTCTCCGAAATAAAAGATGATTATTTTGATCCGGAATTATTGGCCCGTACCCAAGACCAGTTGAATGCAAAAGCACTGTCGATAGAAAGTTACAAAGGCAAGGCAGGCGCCGCCGATCAGCAGATTGAAGCATTGATTCAATCCCGGATATTAAAGATTTCTCAAATTGAAAATAAAACCCGGCAGCAAAAAATGAAAGTGCAAAGTGATAGCATGGAATTAATTGCAGCCAATAACGATTTTCAAATTGCAGGAAGGCAATTTGCCCGGCAAAAAAATATGTTTGATAGTGGCTTGGTATCGCTTAC
>JANPAP010000372.1:0-2012 GCA_031429975.1 Chitinophagaceae bacterium | reverse complement strand
TCTAAATAAATTTAAGATTAAAATTTATTTTTTTTATAATTACGTTACACTTTATTTTTGTCAATTCATTTTCAATGTTTTTTTTTTGCTGATTGTCAACTAACTAAGTATTCTGCTCTTCATGGCTGTGGCTTTTTTCAAGCTCCCGTTGGTTTTGATCAATCCAGCGTTTAATAGACCGTAATCTTAAATAGGTAAGGGTAGAGGTTATTTCTTCTTTAAATAAATCTTCTCTTGTTGGAATCTTGCCTTCAAAATGTTCATTCCAATTATGGCTTATTTCATAATTGATGTCCGAAATATTTACAGCCAATGAACTCAGCTCAAAATTTTCGTGATACAAAAAAGTTTTTAAACTGGGCTCCATACCCGATTGATACAAATCCCTGTAATTAAAAATTAGCGACTGCAATGATTTGTTCTCAACCAAATCTTCCAGGTCGTCTCTAAATAATTCTGTTAAAATATAATCAGCAACCTTTGTTTCTTCGTCCCAGTTTTTCAATCCAAAATCGAGCAGGCATCTAATCATGGCTTTTTCCTGCTGCTCATCTTTATTCAATAACGACAGGGCATCATCTTCAATTTCAAATGGTTGGTTGTTTGCATAAAAAACATTGCCAGCATCCTCCCGGTTAATTTTATTTTCTTCTTTATTTATTTTTTCTCTGATAAATTTATTTACCAGCGCATGTAATCCACCTTCTTCAATTTTTAATAATTCCGAACATTGTTTTATATAATCCTGTTGCCTTGTAAAATCTTCTGTCTTATTTATTTTAGAAATTGTTTCAGCAACCTGGTTTACCAATGCCGATTTTTTTGCCGAATCATTGCCGGCATCTTTTAAGGAAACCTCCAGTTGAAAAAGTATAAAATCTTTTTTATTAGCCGTTATAAAATCTCGGAAGGCATCGGCGCCAACTTTGTTTACATAACTATCCGGATCTTCTTTATCGGGGATCAATACCAACTTTACATTCAGGCTGGCTTCAAAGGCCAGATCCATTCCTCTCAGTGCCGCTTTAATACCGGCACTGTCGCCATCATAAATAATGGTAAGGTTGTTGGTATATTTTTTTACCAGCCTTAATTGATCTGGAGTAAGCGATGTGCCACCACTGGCAACAACATTTTCAATGCCCGCCTGGTGCAGCGATACAACATCGGTATAACCCTCTACCAGTAAGCATTCATCGGCCTTGTCAATTGCCTGACGGGCAAAATAACTGCCATACAAAATTTTACTTTTTACATAAATTTCATTTTCGGGTGTATTAATATATTTGGGAGCCCGGTCGTTTGTTTTTAAAATTCTTGCACCAAAACCCAACACCTTTCCACTTTGGTTATGAATGGGAAAAATAATTCTGCCCCGGTAATTATCCATGGGCTTTTCATCTCTCACCACAACCAATCCACTTTTTTGTAACAATTCTAAATTGTATTGCGCATTCAATGCCGCAGTAGCAAAACGGTCTCTGCCTTCGGAGTTAAAACCCAATTGAAATTTATGAATGGTAGATTCGGTAAATCCTCTTTCTTTTAAATAGCTTAATCCAATATCACTGCCCTCATCGGTATTAAATAAATAATCGCTAAAAAATTTTTGAGCAAAACTGTTGATGATGTAAAGGCTTTCAGAACTTTGCTGTTGCAGTTTTTGTTCGGGGCTGGTTGCAGTTTCTTCAATTTCCAAAAGGGCATAGTAGTCAATAAACATTAGGCTTAATTTTCGTTTGTCAAGTTGTTGATTATCGGCAGAATTATCCTTTTTGTTCTCATTGTCAGAGTTGTGTTTCCATATTGCTCTAATAGCTGCAATAATGCCAAATGCTATAATAATTCCAAAAGGTCCACCACCTCTACTATTTCCTGTTGATTCTTTAAGGAATGCTATTAGAATTCCACCAATAAAGACTACGCCAATAATTGTAATGATTTTAGTCGCTGATTTCATTTTACTTTTTTTTATTTGTTATTAAATTAGATTGCATAGATTAATCTACAAG
>JANPAP010000371.1:0-3175 GCA_031429975.1 Chitinophagaceae bacterium | reverse complement strand
ATATCCCTTACACTCATGATGCGGCCTGCAATGCAGATATCAGCAAACTGGTCTTTGTTTTCTTCGCCCTTGTAATTTTCTTTTATAAAAACGGAATTGCTGTTTACCGGATACAATGCAGCCGGATAGGCATCAATTCCTAATTTGGTAAGTTCAGTTAATTTTTCTCTTCTGATAATTTCCTGTTCTGATAAATGCTGTGTGCTCATTATGTAATTAATTTTTTATTGCTGGTTAAATCCGTTGATAAAACCCGTGTTTTTTTATTTTTTTTAATAAGGCAGCAAAGATACCATATACGACTCATTTGTCCATTTACGGATTATGGCATCTTAATTGCCTAATACAATCAATATTATTGAGTACATTAAAAAGATGATGATGAAAAATTTTTTTATAGCAATTTTGTTTTCAAGTTTATTTTATGGTTGTGATGTTTTAAAAAGTTTACCATCTGCTGTTGGGATAACTGAAGCCGAAGCTGGGCAAGGCATTAAGGAGGCATTAAGTAATGGCGTTGTAAATGCCGTGTTGCAATTGAACAAGCCCGATGGGTTTTTTAAAGATGCTTTGTATAAAGTGTTGTTACCACCCGATGCAAAAAAAATTGAAAACACTTTACGTGATTTGGGTTTAAACAGTTTGGTTGATAAAGCCATTTTGCAAATTAACCGGGGTGCCGAAGATGCTGCCGGTTTTGCCAAACCCATTTTTGTAGAGGCTATAAAAAATATGACTTTACAAGATGCTATCGGCCTGGTAAAAAATGGTGATACCAGTGCCACTCATTTCTTCAGAGAAAAAACTACCCAAAAATTAATGCTGGCTTTTAAGCCGGTCATTCAATCATCGCTGGATAAAGTAAATGCTACAAAATATTATGGCGATCTGGTAAATAAATACAACAGCCTGCCATTGGTTTTTAATAAAGTAAATCCCGATCTGAGTGGCTATGTTACCGAAAGGGCCACGAGTGCATTGTTTGATTTGATTGCTGTTGAAGAAAAAAATATCCGAAATAATTTTGCAGCACGTACTTCGGATATTTTACGAAAAGTGTTTGGGCAGTACCGGTTATAATTTCAGCAATTGCTTTTTTAAAAATTTGCAACTAACCAAAACAATTTTTTTCAATCAATTTGCTGCAAAAAGATATCCAATCTTTAATCCAAAATAATTACTTCTCAATTTTACATTTTCAGATTCGGTCATTTCGGGTAACAGGTTTTTTAAACCAAAATTGTAAATGGCAGAAACCAAACAACCATTTTTAAAATGGTATCCGGCAATTAAATTTACTCCAAAATCAAATCTTCTAATATCGTCATCCTAAGTGGATCCAAATTTTACAGTGGATTCTTCGGTACCATTATTGTCCTTGATTTTATTTTTTCCTGAAATGCCGAAAGCAGTGCTGATACCACCTCCTATTATAAAATTCCCTTTTTTTGCTGGTACTGCATACAGCAGGTTTAAAGGCACTTCAACATAATTAACTTTTATACTTGATGATGTAGGAAGGGTAATATTGTCGTCATTTACCAATGTGCCTTTTTGTAAATAATTTAAGCCGGTTTCAATATTCCAATCTTTACCGATAGGAAAATGCAGTTGCATACCGGCAGTAAATGAAGTGGCTCGATCTCTGTTTCCAGAAATGCTGTTATTGGAAAACTTAAAATTAGAACTGGTTACTCCAGCTGTAAATCCAATTAAAGTTTTTTGAGCCTGGCTATTGATTTGTATCAACAATGAAAATGCCAAAAAAAGGATTGTTTTCATGGTTGTTATTTTTTATATTAAAAATGATTTTTAAACAACAGGTAGGTAAGCAATATTTTATTGTAACATCAATCGTTGTCTTATTTCGCTCTGGTAATTTTTTAGATTTTCTTTTTTGCCGCCGATGATGAATTTTTTCTTTACTATTTTTCCGATAATAAATCCGGATAGCGCACCTATACCACCTATGCCAAGCCCATAGTACAAAGCTTTTTCTGAAGCCGTTAGTGCAAATGCATTGTTTATTTCAACAAAAATATTATTGAATGGATCATTCGTTTGTTTTAATACTTTGTCATCTCCTTCAGCAAATCCAACAATGACACCAATTACAGCACCGGTAAGAAACCCATATAATGCACCCTTTGCTCCTGCATTTTTCCGTTGTAAGGCAATGCTATTAATGTCATCCATATTTATAGCGCTATACTTAGCATTTATATTGGGGTTTTTTAAATACAGGGGGTTTAAAGAGGTTCGTTCGGCGGGTAATAAATAAATATGGTTGCTATCCATATTGTACAACCAGCCCTTATTGATTGAACCGTTCATTGTATTGATGAATGCCATGCTTGGAGAATTTTTTTTTGCTGGTTCATCGGGTATTGTTTGAGCTTTGATGCCAACTGTAATAATTAATAATACCAGCAAGGTTAAATTCTTTTTCATGATTGTTAGTTTTTGAATTCAAGTTTGCAAATTTTATTTTTAAAATGCAACTGGCACTACCTGTTTATTTTAAACTTCCTTTATTAGCAGTTGGAGGAACTACTGAATCTTATGGAACTGCAAGCCGAAGCCGGGAAGAAATTTTTATACAACCAACCTGTGGGCATCAATGCCGCAGCATTTGATATTTATATCAACGAATGTTTAATTGGTGATAATACAATTTATGTAAAAAGTGCCGATAGCCAGATTACAGTTTTAAACCACAATGGCATCAATTTTATTGCAACACAGGATCGGTCTTTTTGTGATTACACGTTTAAAAATCTGCAAAACATCATCCGTAAATCAACCCATATCAGTGTGGTGGGAGAAAAAGAAAGGAGTATGTTTTTTAACACACTTCGTGAAAAAATTTATGAAAAAAAGAAGAACTTCAACTAGGTTTTTAATAGTCTGCAAGCAATACCTGCCAAGCCTCTGATACTTTTCCGGCAGCTAATAATTCTTTTGCATAAAGCTGCAATTCCTTATCCAATTCTTCTGGGTTGATGGAAAAATATTGAATGATATTTTTTAGTTTATCGTCATCAAATGTTGGATCAATAAAAGGTTGCTCATGTACATTGGCCAACTGCCCAAGATGATTACCACTAAGTATTTTACTGTTTTTTATGGAGTCGGGTAAGGCATCCACTCCTATGCCTAATTGGGTATTTGGCTT
>JANPAP010000370.1:0-3920 GCA_031429975.1 Chitinophagaceae bacterium | reverse complement strand
GCACTTTTTCTGATGGTTTCATGATCATACAATTACCTAGAGCGATTGCATTTGGCAGGGTCCAGTTTGGTACCATGCTCGGAAAGTTAAATGGAACAATTGATGCTACTACTCCCAATGGCACATGCTCTGTACGGCACTCAACTCCACGGCTTACTTCTAAAATTTCGCCGGTTACTAACTGGGGCAAGGAAGTTGCAAACTCAGTCAACTCAATCGATTTTTCAATTTCAGCCACTGATTCACCGTAAGTTTTTCCATTTTCTTCACTACATAATTCGGCCAGTTCCTTTACATGTTTTTCCAATAAAGTTTTATACCGGAAAAAAACCTGCACCCTTTCTTTAATGGGTGTTTTACTCCAGGCCGGAAAAGCTGCTTTCGCTGCTGCCACGGCTGCATCCATATCGGCAGATCCTGACATTGGAACGGTTGATAATAAACTACCATCAAGAGGAGAAACTACGTCCATTATTCTGTTGGTACTGGCAGTTACAAACTGCCCATTGATAAAGTTTTGTATTGCTTTGTATTTCATAATATCTTATTAAACTAAAAATTTTGTAGAAATTAAGGGTGAAAATTAAAAAATTTTTATTAAATGGCAAAATAAAAGCTATAATTTTATTTTTTAGTTGCACATTTGCAGCATATATTTATTATATGCAAAAAACACCTTCTACTTTAGACACCCTGGATTTTGCCATACTTTCTTACTTGCAAAAAGATGGCAGGATGTCGTTTACGGTAATAGCCGAAAAATTAAATGTATCTATTGGTACCATCCGAACCCGTTTTAATAAATTGATTGAGGAAGGTACAATAAATATATTAGGTCGTATTGATCCCGAAAAAGTTGGCTTCAGGGCTTATGCCCATATTGCAGTGTATGTAAGACCGGCCTCTTTAAAGGATAGTGTTGCAAACAGTATTGCCCAATTTTCGGAAGTGAGTTTTTTAGCGATGACCTCGGGTGATTATGATTTGGAAGTGGATGTTATGTGCAGAGACAATGAACACCTGGTTGAATTTGTAAATGAATTATCAAATATTAATGGTGTGTACCAAACAACCACCACTATTTATTTCAAGGTTTATAAATATGCTCAACCCGATTTAAATTTGCTGAAACCCAAAAAATAGAATCTGAAAAATAAAGGAATAAACTATGAGCCGTATTGCAGAATCAGAATTAATTATAAATAGCAGGGGCGGAATTTATCACCTTGATTTGAGGCCGGAAGAAATGGCATCCACAATTATTGTTGTAGGAGATCCAGATAGGGTTAAAAAAGTAAGCAAACATTTTGATAGAATTGAATGCCAGCAACAGCATCGTGAATTTATTACACACACTGGCTATATCGGCAACAAAAGGTTATCGGTAATGTCAACAGGCATTGGTCCAGATAATATTGATATTGCCATTAACGAATTAGACGCCTTGGCAAACATTGATTTTGAAACAAGGGAAGTAAAAAAAGATTTTACACAACTTAATATCATCCGCTTTGGTACATCGGGTTCTTTGCAGGCCGATATTCCAGTGGATAGTTTTGTCGCTTCAACCCACGGCCTTGGTTTGGATAATTTATTAAATTATTATTCTTACCAAAAATCAGCTGCGGAAAATTCGTTGATTGATGCCTTTATTTTGCAAACTCAACTAAGCAGCAACATTACCATTCCATATGTTTTTAGTGGTGGAGAAAGTTTGATCAATAAATTTCAGGATGGTTTTTATAAAGGCATCACAGTAACCTGCCCGGGTTTTTACGGACCACAGGGACGCATTTTAAGATTACCACTAAACAGTCCTGGGTTGATTAATAAACTAACGGAATTCAAATTCAATAGCCACCGAATCAGTAACTTTGAAATGGAAACTTCCGCCATTTATGGATTGGGGAAATTGTTGGGACATCAATGCTTAAGTGTTAATGCCATTGTTGCCAACAGGGTTGTTCAGCAATTTTCAAAAGATGGAAATGCTGCAGTTGAAAACCTTATCAAAAAAGCATTGGAAGTTTTAATAGCTTAAAATTATTTTAGATCATCATCATAAAACAATCAGAATGGTTGCAACTAAAGTTATTCCCGATTTTTCATTATCACCCAGGATTGACCAGGTGGGTATTGAAGAAAGGGCCTCAAGATTTACAAAAAGAAGTATAAAAAACGAAACCAAAATAAATGGTTTACTACTTGCCCTCAATATGATTGACCTTACCACTTTGGAAGGAAAAGATACAGACGGCAAAGTAAAACAACTTTGTTATAAGGCCATGCACTTAATGGACAGTTATCCGGGTTTACCCACCGTAGCTGCAGTTTGTGTTTATCCAAGCATGGTTAAGATTGCAAAAAAAGCATTGGAAGGGTCAGGCATAAAAGTGGCATCTGTTTCAACAGCTTTCCCAAGCGGACAGGCACCCATGGATGTAAAAATTCGTGACACAAAATTTGCCATTAATGAAGGTGCTGATGAAATTGACATGGTTATTTCGAGAGGTAAATTTCATATGGGTGAATACAATTTTGTTTTTGATGAAATTGCTGCAATTAAAGAAGCCTGCGGCGATGCCAGATTAAAAGTGATATTGGAAACCGGCGAACTCGTTACTTATGATAAAGTAAGAAGGGCAAGTGATATTGCTATGTATGCAGGTGCCGATTTTATTAAAACTTCTACCGGAAAAATTGCGCCTGCCGCAACCATGCCCGTTACCTTGGTTATGTTGGAAGCCATCCGTGATTTTTATTATAAAACCGGAAAACGCATTGCAATGAAACCTGCAGGCGGCATCTCTAAAGCAAAGCTGGCACTGCATTACCTGGTAATGCTGAATGAAGTTTTGGGCGAAGATTGGATGAGCAACGAATGGTTCCGTTTTGGCGCCAGCAGTTTGGCCAACGATATTTTGATGCAGTTGATGAAACAAAAAACAGGCGTTTACCAATCGGCAGATTATTTCTCAATAGACTAAGCCCCCATCCCTAAAGGGGGGACAGATCAAGAGCAAAAATATTAATTGTGCTTTCTGAGTTGCATAGATGAATGATAATAAAAAGTTGAAATGCTTAATTACAAAAGTTAAATAAATAACTAAAGCCGAGCCTCCCTCTCCTTTGGAGAGGGAAAGAGGGTGAGGTCAATAAAAATAAAAAACATGGCAAAAATTGTAAAAAATAATACCATAAAATTAAAATTCGATTCTGCAAGGAATCTGGCTCCAGCACCCGAAAGTAACAGTGCTGCTAAAATAAATCCACGTTATGAATTATTCATCAACGGAAAATTTGAAGCACCACAAAGCAAAAAATATTTCGATACCATCAACCCGGCTACCGAAGAAAAATTATCGCAGATTGCTGATGCCAATACTGCTGATGTAAACAAAGCTGTTACAGCAGCCCGGAATGCTTACGAAAAAACTTGGAAAAAAACTTCGCCTAAAGAAAGGGCAAAATATATTTACCGCATTGCAAGGATGGTACAGGAAAAAGCAAGAGAATTGGCCATTATTGAAACGCTTGATGGTGGTAAACCCATTCGTGAAAGCCGTGATTTTGATGTTCCCACTGCAGCCAATCATTTTTTTTATTATGCAGGTTGTGCCGATAAACTGGAAGATGCTTTTCCTAACAGGAATGCACAGCCGCTTGGTGTAGCTGGGCAAATTAATCCCTGGAATTTCCCTTTGTTGATGGCTGCCTGGAAAATTGCACCAGCTTTGGCAACAGGTAATACGGTTGTTTTAAAACCTGCAGAAACCACTTCCCTCACGGCTTTGAAGTTGGCCGAAATTATTCAGGAAGCCGATTTACCTCCGGGTGTTGTAAATATTATTACTGGTGCAGGAGCAACTGGCGCTGCCATTGTAAATCATCCCGACATTAATAAAATTGCATTCACCGGA
>JANPAP010000369.1:0-2318 GCA_031429975.1 Chitinophagaceae bacterium | reverse complement strand
TAATTTTTTTTATATTTTTATATTTTTATTTGTTATTTTCCTTTAATTGCATTTTGAAAGTAATTTTTAATGATATTGAATCTTTAAAACCATGGGGAATTCTGTTAGGGAATTTTGTTCCAACCAATTCAAAATTTTCTTTTATCAAATTGAAAAAAAATCAACACAAGGAATTAAAGATTAGTAAACCAACAATTGGTTGCTTTAAAAGGAATTAAAAAATAGTGCATCAAAATTGTATACAGGTTTATTTGCTGTAATAAAACACTTTTTAAATCAAGAAAATTTCATTGGAAAGAAGCAGGCAAAAGTTTTAAGGTGCTACCTATAATTTAAAAAAAACAGCAGATAACTATTTGCTGTTTTTTTGTTTAAAACAGAAATTGTAAAACAAAAAAAATAAATCCTAAAGTAGGAATGATGTAACATTTATATACACATGTGTAACAACAGGCGAACAGAAGAGAAGCATCTTTACAAAGTAATAATTCAATTACAAACTAAATTTAAAAAAATGAAAACAATAATTGGAATCTTATGTATTAGCATATTGAGCTTTACCATGAATTCATGCAAAAAAGACAGTACAACAAATTCTTATCCGTATGCCATTCGGATGACCGATGCTCCCGGCCCATACAATGCCGTAAATATCGATTTGCAGGGAGTGGTAATAACCGGTAATGACGGAAAGGACGTAACAATGAATGTGCATACAGGTATTTATAATCTGCTTAATTTTTCAAACGGAATTGATACACTTATTGCCAGTGGCTCTTTAGAAGATGCAAAAGTAAGTCAGATAAGACTGATTCTGGGACCAAACAATACTGTAGTTATCGGTTCAACAACTTATCCCTTAAGTACTCCTAGTGCCGAACAATCGGGGTTAAAACTACAAGTACATCAAACCTTACAAGCAGGTGTACTGTATAGTGTATTACTTGATTTTGATGCCAACCAATCAATTGTTGAAACGGGAAACGGAACTTATAAATTAAAACCCGTTATCAGAACAGTTGAAGTTGCAACCAGCGGATCGGTAAAAGGAAAAATTACACCAGCAGGAACTACTGCTTATGTAACTGCAACATCCAGTACTGGGCTTGCATATTCATCTAATGTTTATGCAACGGGCGATTATTTAATTAAGGGGATTCCTTCTGGATCTTATTCCTTAACGATAACACCCAGGTTTCCATTATTGCCGATAACTGTAAATAATGTTTCAGTAACTACAGGTGTTACCACAAACTTAGGGGTAACAATTTTTTAAAATAGTTGAAATCAATTTTTATTACAAACCCCGCTTTTTAAAAGCGGGGTTTGTAAGTTATAGTGCTAAACAAAAAATTATTAGCTTTCAATTTTTGATTATTTTTTTTCTGATAAACATTTTTGAAAAGGGCTTAAACTAAATAGCCTGCAAAATTTTAATTTTGCAGGCTATTTCTGGTATTCTCTAAGCGGACCGGACGGGACTCGAACCCGCGACCTCCGCCGTGACAGGGCGGCATTCTAACCAACTGAACTACCGATCCAACTACCCATGCAATTCACATAAAATCAATGATTGACCGTCTGTGTTTTTTTAGGGATTGCGAAGATAGGACATTCATTTTTTTTACCAAAATTATTATTGAAAAAATCTAGTTGGTTAATTTTATATTTGCCGTTACAAATTTCAAGAATAAAAAAAATACAAAATCAATCAATATGCCGCAATTAAAAAATCGACAATTTTTAGACTTTGAAAAACCTATAAAGGATTTATACGATCAGGTAGAAATATTAAAAGTTTCGGCCGAAAAAAGTAAGACCGATTTAACCGATGCAATTGCTGCACTGGAAGTAAGGATCAATGAAACTAAAAAAGAGCTTACTGAAAATTTAACTCCATGGCAACGGGTGCAACTTAGCAGGCATCCAGACAGGCCTTATACATTAAGGTATATAGAGAGGATGACTACAGATTTTTTAGAACTTCATGGTGATCGAAATGTAAAAGATGATAAAGCCATGGTTGGTGGGTTTGCAAATTTAGATGGTGAAACGGTGATGATTATCGGACAGCAGAAAGGGTCTAATACAAAAATGCGCCAAGCTCGAAATTTTGGTATGGCAAATCCGGAGGGCTATCGTAAAGCGTTGCGATTAATGAAGCTTGCTGAAAAATTTAATAAACCCGTTATTACATTAATTGATACACCCGGCGCTTTCCCCGGTTTGGAAGCAGAGGAACGGGGACAGGGAGAAGCAATTGCCCGGAATATTTATGAAATGATCAGGCTTAGAGTACCGGTAATTTGTGTAATTAT
>JANPAP010000368.1:0-2000 GCA_031429975.1 Chitinophagaceae bacterium | reverse complement strand
TAATTTAAAAAGCTACTTAAAATAAGAAAAAAAATAACTAACTTTATACACTTAACAAATATTACTTCTGCCCTCCAGAATATTTTGTTTTACTTCTTGAAATCCTCTTTTTAAATTAATAAAATATTAGCCTACTAATTTTTTATTAACTGGATATGTTCAACTATAATTACTTACGCCATTATTTTCTTTACCCGAATTTTTGCTTTATCCACGATTAAAAAATTGCAATAATTCTCTTACCCCCTGCCTCCACTTACTAACCTTTAATAACAATTTTAAAGTTTTAAAAACTGTTAATCTATTCTATTAAAATAGAGCCGAAACTATTATTCACTTTTAAATGAAATTTTATGCGAATGATTCCTGCTTAACTGAAACCACCATTGTTTTTATAATAATTATTTTAACACATTTAAATTAAAAATTATGAGCACTCAATTATCCAACGGGCATGTTGATGGACTTGCAGAACCCAATGCTACAACTGCAGTTGCAACTCCCGTTATCAAAAAACAAAAAAAACAATTTCCAGAAAAGAAAGACGGCATCGAACAAATTCCAACCGAATATCCCGAAGCAACTAGTCAGGAAGAATGGATGGAATCGATGTCAGAGGAAGAATTAGAAGCGGCTAATATCCCTATCCTTCCTATTCCTTATTATCCTATTCCAAAGCTTGTGAAAAACAAAGTGTATGGCCGTTACAAAGGTCAATTAGGGAATTTTGAAGTGGAATTAAGAGTTGATATTGACGGAGTAAAACCACTTCAAAAAGTAAGCGGCGATTATTATATTATTTCCGGCCTAACCAAATCCTATTTTGGTTCATTTATAGTTGATAGCATTAGTACTACTATACTCAATAATGTAATAACTATAAGAGGAACTGCCACAACTACCTGGGCTACCTCCTTTAATAAACTTACCATAACAATAAATCAAACCACTCTATTTCAACCATTGTCTGCAGCTTCGCTGCGATGGTCGCATATAACAACCAACCAACCGGGGGCACTGTATGTTTGCAATAACTTTAGCAGGGCTTATAGAACCGTACGACTGGAGCAAGATCGAACATCAGGTGTAGTACCATTTGTATCCTATAATACAGGTTTACTCACATCTGGCGGTTCGCCTAGAGTACTAAGCATTAATACTGCTTATACCGAAGCTGGAGTGGATATGATAAATTCAGGTATCAGTAATGTGGTACCCATGTCGTTGGCAGGGCCAGATGCAAAATGGACCAATGCAGAATTACACAATGCCATGGTAAATCATTTTTCATTGTACCGTGAAAACCCAGCTTGGGATGTTTGGTTATTACATGCATATGAACATATTAACGGCCCGGGTTTATACGGAATTATGTTCGATCAAACAGGGTTGCAACGCCAAGGTTGTGCAGTATTTTACAGGGGTATCCAAGGCGTATCGGCAGAGCAACAAAGGTTACAATTATACACCTGTGTGCATGAATTAGGCCACTGTTTTAACCTGCTCCACTCCTGGCAAAAAAGTTATGCATCACCTCCCAAACCAAATATCCCTGGCTCGCTTTCTTGGATGAATTATCCATGGGGATTCCCAAGTGGTGCAGCCGCATTCTGGAATAGTTTTCCTTTCCAATTCGACCCAGTGGAGCTCACACATATTCGTCACGGATTAAGGAATAATGTAATCATGAGCGGCAATCCATTTACTGTTGGATCCTCTTTACAAAATATTGGAGGCATATTTGAAGACACTATCGAAAACAGTTCGAACCTGGAATTGGAATTAAAAGCAAAACCCAGCTACCTGTTGGGTGAGCCAGTTACGCTGGAAACAAAACTAAAAACAACCAGCACAAAAAACATCCGGGTAATAAATAACATTCATGCTAACTACGGATTTGTAACCATTGGCATTAAAAAACCAAGTGGCGAAATGATGGTGTACGAACCACTTGCCGAAATGTGCATTGAACCGGAACACACCATTTTAAATAAAAAAAC
>JANPAP010000367.1:0-1750 GCA_031429975.1 Chitinophagaceae bacterium | reverse complement strand
TATAGGGGTATTAATTTTTCCATGGAAATTAATTGCCGATCCCAACGGATATATTTTTACCTGGTTGATTGCCTATTCAAGTCTGTTGGGCCCTGTTGGTGGCATCATGATTGTGGATTATTATTTTATTCGAAAAAAAGAATTGAACGCCGCGGATTTATATAATGTAAACGGTGTATACCGCTACAGCAATGGGTTTAACAGAAATGCCATCCTTGCTTTGCTATTGGGTATTGTGCCCAATATTCCGGGTTTTTTGTTGCAGATAAAATTGATTAGTGCAAATGCTTTTCCAGAATGGATCAATCATTTATATAACTATGCCTGGTTTGTTGGATTTGGAGTGAGTGGTAGTTTGTATTATTTTATGATGAAAAAAAATAAGTAAGAAAAATGAAACCGATTTTTCTTACCAGCTTTTTATTTCTTACACAACCGTTATGGGCACAGGCCGATTTGCCTTTTACAAATTCTGAACTTCAATATAAAATTCAGGAAGATGAAGTAGATAAATCATTTATAAAATATACCATCCACCCAGAATTAAATAGCTCAAAAATTGTAAAAACCGAAACAGAAATGCAAGGTGATATTACAATCGAAAAAAGTTATTTCGCTAACGGAACACTGGCCGATAAAAAAATAATCAGGAATGGGAAAAAAGAAGGGCTGCGGATTTTGTATTACGAAAAAGGCGGACTACAACAAGAAGTGCCGTATGTAGCAGATGAAATTCAAGGAGTAAAAAAATATTATTATCCAAACGGAAACCTTGCTGTTGAAACTATTTACAGCCACAATAAAAGAGAAGGCAACCGGATTATTTATTTAAGGGAATATCAGGATGTAACAAAAAAGATACATGCCATCGTTCCTTATAAAAACGACCGGATAGAAGGACAGATATTAAAATATTCAAGTAGAGCCGATCATTATTATTTGAAATACAAAGCCAGTTTTTCGAATGGGATGCCAAACGGAAAATGGGAAACCTTTGAAGAGCATTATAAAGCACTTCCTAAAAATGAAAATGGCCGGGAGTATAGTATTTGGGAAACCTATAAGGCAAGAGAAGAGAATAATACAGATGGAAAAAAAAATGGGAACGACATCCGTTTTTGGCCCGATGGAACTATTAAGGATATAACAGTTTATGAAAATAATGTAAAAATAGTTGCAGAGGTTTATAACAGGAGTGGACAAAAAGTTCAAATCAATCATTTTGTAAATGGGAAAGAAAACGGCTTACATAAATATTATTACGATAACGATGTTTTAAGGATAGCGGCTTTTTATATAAATGGGAAATTGCAGGATACTTTAAGGACCTATTTTTCGGATGGTAAAATGGAATCCATCAAAAACTTCGACAGTGGGAAAATGAAAGGAAAAACCATTGAGTATTGGGAAAATGGAAATATAAAACAAGCCATAAATTATGGTAAATTTGAGAAGAAGCAGGGTACGGCTCTTTATTATTTTCAGGATGGGAAAATGAGGGAAGAAACTGAGTTTGATGAAAACGGATTAATGCTTTCTGATTTATATTTTGACCGGTACAGCGGAAAAAAAACAAACCGTATTTTATATGAAAATTCGCTGATGAGCCTTCAGCAATATTTTAATAAAAATGAAAAAATATTATGGACTAATTATTTTAAAAATGGAAAGTCCTTTGGCTTGCAAAAACATTTTGGTTGGAATGAAAAAGTAAGCAGCCAGTCGTACATGGATGAAGATGGGAATGGTT
>JANPAP010000366.1:0-3057 GCA_031429975.1 Chitinophagaceae bacterium | reverse complement strand
TCAGTTGTTGAAAATAATGCCGTAATTATTACAGGTTTGGGTTCGGCTTCTCCTTTAAAAAAGTCACCTTTTCAAGTTTCCCTTTTGAGAAAAGATGATTTAATGCAGTCGTCTTCAATTAATATTATTGATGCCCTGACAAAAAAGCCAGGCGTTTCTTCCCTGTCTTCGGGGCCGGCAATTGCAAAACCTGTTATCCGGGGATTGGGATACAACAGGGTATTAACCATTAATGATGGCGTACGGCAGGAGGGTCAGCAATGGGGCGATGAACACGGAATTGAAATTGACGAATCGAGTGTAAATAAAGTAGAGATTTTAAAGGGGCCGGCTACACTTATTTATGGCAGCGATGCCATTGCAGGCGTAATCAATATCATAACCAATGTGCCTGTAGAAAACAATAGTTTAAAAGCAAATGTTTTAAGTAATTACCAAACCAATAATCAATCAAAAACTTTTCATGCAAATATTGCCGGCAATGTTGATGGCATTAATTGGAACCTTTATGGAACTTCTGTTGCTGCAATCGATTATCAGAATAAATACGATGGCAGGGTATTCAATTCAAAATATAATGAGAAAAATTTTGGTGGCTATGTTGGTTATAACGGCCAATGGGGCTACAGTCATTTGCTCATTAGCCAGTTTAATTTAAAAGCAGGGTTGGTTGATGGAAGCCGGGATCAACAAGGCTATTTTGTAAAACAAATTGCAGGTGGTTTGCAGGAAAGGGCAACGGATAATGACTTCAACAGCAGTACACCTCAAATTCCTTATCAGCATATCAGGCATTTTAAAATTGCCACCGACAATTCTGTAAAATTTGGAAAAAATCGTTTAACCATTAATGTTGGGTACCAGCAAAACCAGCGGGAAGAATTTGGAAATCCAGATGCCATAAATGAACGGGCTTTGTATTTTGATTTAAAAACAATTACTTACTCAACCCAATTGCATTTTCAGGAATGGAATGGTTGGAAAACGGTTGTTGGAATTAATGGCATGCAACAGTTAAACACAAATAAAGGAATGGAACAAATCATTCCGGATTATTCACTCTTTGATATTGGCGGATTTTTATTCACACAAAAAACAGTTAAAAAATTTACCTGGAGTGGGGGTGCAAGGTTGGATAACCGGGATATGAATGTAAAAAATCTGTTGGATGGAAATTCAATCAAAGCAAATGGGTTTACAAAATCATTTACAAATTATTCTGCAAGTGCAGGATTGGCGGCTCAATTAAATAAGCAGTTTAATTTAAAACTGAATGCCGCAAGGGCTTTCAGAACTCCCAGTATTCCTGAGCTGGCATCAAACGGTGCACACGAAGGAACCATCCGGTATGAATACGGCGATAAAAATTTGCAAAATGAAATCAGTCTGCAATTTGATGCAGGGCTCGAATTTAGTACCGAACATATCAGCATCAACCTAGCAGGATTTTATAACAGCTTTAATCATTTTATTTTTTATCGAAAATTACAAACTGCAAATGGCAGCGATTCTGTATTGATGATTAATGGAAATGAATTAACCGCTTTTAAATTCGATCAGCAAAATGCTGCATTGAGTGGCGTGGAAGCAATCATTGATTTGCATCCGCATCCATTAGACTGGCTGCATATTCAAAATAGTTTTTCATTAACTGTGGGAAAATTAAAAAATTCAATTGAGGGTTCGGGTAATTTACCTTTTATGCCAGCTGCAAGAATTTTATCTGAAGTCAGGTGCAATTTTAAAAAGCTATCAAAGCGTATTGCTAACTTTTATGCAAAACTGGAAGTTGACAATACCTTTAAACAAAACAGTATTTTTTCGGCTTACAATACCGAAACCATAACGGAGGGATATACTTTACTGAACGCAGGTTTGGGTGCTGATATCATTTCAACAAAAGGAAAAACCTTATTGAGTATTTATTTAACCGGAAATAATCTTGCTGATATTGCATACCAAAATCATTTAAGCCGTTTAAAATATGCGGATGAAAACAGGGCAACCGGAAGGTCAGGAGTTTTTAATATGGGCCGAAATTTTAGTATCAAATTAAATGTTCCACTTAGCATGAAATTAAAATCGAAATAATTTTTTTTAAATTTAATTGTTGGTTGCTAATGAAAACAATGCAGTTAATTTGCAAATCTTGAAGCACCATTTATTTATTATGATATCTATAAAATCAGTTTTGTTTTCACTCTTTATTTTTTGCAGTATAAGTGGTACTTCTCAAAATATTGACATTGATTTATTAAGATCAATCTATAACCCTGAAAGCAATTTTAAAAATGATTTTTTTAAAGCCGATGCTCATAGTGTAACCGTGGTTAATATTGCGGCACCACTAACATTGCTTACAATTGGATTAATAAACCACGATAAAAAATTACAAAAGAATGCAGCCTATATGGTTGGTGGATATGTGCTGAGCAGTATCGCTACGCATGGAATAAAACGAATTGTACAAAGAGAGCGGCCGTTTAATCAATATCCTGATATTGTAAAAAGAGATGAAGGCGGCGGCTACTCGTTCCCGTCAGGGCATACATCAGCAGCATTTAATACCGCTACTGCATTAAGTTTGCTGTATCCAAAATGGTATGTTATTGCACCTTCATTTTTATGGGCAGGCAGCGTGGGTTATGCCCGGATGTACCAGGGGGTGCATTATCCATCTGATGTTTTGGTGGGTGCTATTGTTGGAGCTGGTACTGCATGGATAGGGTATAAAGCCCAAGCTTGGATGGTTAAAAAATCATCACATAAAAAAGCGGTTGCTGTCAATATATTTTAACCTTAAAAGTAGTTTATTGTATTTAGATAATTAATGAAAAGCTGCCGGCTGTAATTTAAATTTATAAAATGTTAGAAATATCCATCAATACACCTGCATTGCTTTTTCCTGCAATCACTTTGCTGATGCTGGCTTATACCAATCGGTTTTTATCGTTGGCTGCACTTGTTAGAAAATTGCATGCTGAATATATCCGTGGCGAAAAGGAAAAAAATATCCTGCTGCAAATAAAAAATATCCGCAACAGGTTAAATCTTATC
>JANPAP010000365.1:0-11148 GCA_031429975.1 Chitinophagaceae bacterium | reverse complement strand
ACTGCAGTAATTTGTTCAAAGGACGAAGCTATCCAAAATGATTATTATGATGAAATTGCAGCATACTGTATTAAAAACAACATCCCATTCAAAAATAGAAATGAGATCAATGAAATAAAGTTTGATGTTGCCATTGCCATTTCGTGGAGATGGCTCATCAAGTTTACGGATGACATTCCGTTAATTGTTTTTCATGATTCCCTATTACCAAAATACAGAGGATTTGCACCCTTGGTAAATAGTTTGGTTAATGCCGAAAGTAAAATTGGAGTAACCGCATTATTTGCAAGTGAGGAGTACGACAAAGGAAATATCATCATGCAAAAAGGAATGGATGTTTCCTATCCCATAAAAATTGAAATGGCAATTGAAAGCGTTTCGAAATGTTATGCCGAATTGATAACATCACTTTTTACTATGCTTGATTCTGGGGCTGAAATAAAAGCTTATCCTCAAATTGAAGCAGATGCTTCCTATAGTTTGTGGTTGGATGAAAACGACTATTTGATAAAATGGAATCAGCCGGCAGCGGATATAAAACGATTTATTGACAGTGTTGGTTATCCATACAATGGCGCTTGCTCTTTTATCAAAGATCAGAAAGTCCGAATTTATGAATCGGAGCTGTGTGAGGATGTAAAAATAGAAAACAGGGTACCCGGAAAAGTGATTTTTTTAAAAGACAACTACCCGGTTGTTGTATGCGGAAAAGGATTATTGATGTTAGTTAAAATAGAAAACGAAACAGGGCAGTCGCTGATACCTTTAAAAAATTTTAGAACACAATTTTTATAATAATGAATACCCCAATTCCATTTAACAAACCCTATTTAACGGGTAAAGAGATGCACTACATTTACCAGGCAGTGTATTCTGGTAAAATTTCGGGTAATGGTTTGTTTACTCAAAAATGCCATCAATTTTTTCAGCAAAAATATGGGTTTAAAAAAGCACTGCTTACCACCTCCTGTACCGATGCGTTGGAGATGTGTGCAATACTGGCAAACATCCAGCCGGGTGATGAAGTGATTATGCCCTCCTATACTTTTGTATCTACAGCATTGGCTTTTGTAAGACAAGGGGCCAAAATTGTTTTTGCCGACAGTAATGAATTTCATCCAGGAATTAATGAAGATACTTTAGAAGCGCTGATAACCCCTAACACTAAGGCCATTGTACCCGTGCATTATGCCGGAGTGGCTTGCGATATGGATAAAATTATGGCGCTTGCAACAAAATATAATTTGCTGGTAATTGAAGATGCTGCACAAGCCATCGAATCATTTTATAAGGGCAGGGCATTGGGAAGTATTGGCCATATGGCTGCTTTTTCTTTTCACGAAACTAAAAATATAAATTCTGGCGAGGGTGGGTTGTTGGCAATTAACGATGATCGATTTATAAAACGATCCGAAATAATTTGGGAAAAGGGAACCAACCGGGCAGAGTTTTTCAGGGGCGAAATAAATAAATATGGGTGGGTAGATACTGGCTCCTCTTTTCTGCCCTCCGAAATCATTGCAGCTTATTTGTGGGCACAGCTCGAAAATTTAAACGACATTCAAAATAAGCGAATTCAAATTTGGGAGCAATATAATAATGGATTAAAAGAGTGGGCAGCAAACAATAAAGTTACGCTCCCTTTTATACCAGATTATGCAACCAATAACGGTCATATGTTTTATTTGGTATGTAATAGTTTGGAGCAGCGTACTCAACTGATTGACCGGTTAAAAAGCAACAACATTCTCTCGGTTTTTCATTATTTAAGTTTACATAAAAGTCCTTTTTATCTTGATAAATACAATGGACCGGAGCTAAGTGAAACCGACCGGTTTACCGATTGTTTGGTTAGGCTTCCATTGTATTATGAGCTAACATCCGAGCAGATTCAAACCATTATAGCCAGCATTGTTACCTGATAAGAATATGAATAAGGAGCTCTTATTTTCAGGCATCAAAGCAGGACGCATTCATTGTTTCGAAACTCAAAAAAAATCCAACACTTTTACTGTGGATATTAAAAACCGTTGGGAGTTATTATGCAATTGAGTATCATCGTTCCTGTTTATAATGTAGCAGCTTACATTGAAAAATGTATCCATAGCCTTCAGCAACAGGATATTTCAAAAGACGACTATGAAATCATTATTATCAATGATGGCTCGCCTGATAATAGCAGGGAGGTGATATTGAGGTTGATGAAACAGTTTAATAATATTGTTTTTATTGACCAGATAAACAAAGGCGTATCACTTGCCAGAAATGCAGGTATGGATAGGGCAGTCGGAAAATACTTTTTGTTTATTGACCCGGATGATTATGTGGAACCCAATAGTTTTAGCAGGGTTTTAAGTACTACCGATAACCAGCAGGCTCAGATTGCAATTTTGGGATTTAAATTTTTAAATGTCGATAATTCTGTTAAAAAAGAGATGTTTTTTCCAGCTTTTAAAAACAAACGCTATTCAGGAATAGAAGCTTATTATAATTCAAGGATTAATATTACTGTTGATCCTGATAGAACTGTAGCGATATTGTTTAAGAGAGATTTTATGAACAATGCAGGCTTAAGGTACATTTCAGAAATACCTTATCTGGAAGATGGTGAATTTATTGCAAGAATTCTTTGCCTTGCAGAACGCTGTATTTTTGAAGGCAGTTCCTTTTATATACGAACTACCCGGCCTGGTTCAGCTACTAATTCCAATTTGTTTTATGCTGAGAGATCCATCGAAGGATTTATTAAAGCGGCAAGCAACTTAAAGGTATTTTCGCAAAGCCCTGTTTTAAGTGAAGCGCAACGAGTATTTATGAATCAGCCATTATCAAAGTTTACTTTGCTGGCGGTTGAATCAAGTGCAAAAATAGCAAGCTGGAAAAAATTATTTTTTGTAAAAAAAAAATTGATCGAAAATGGCCTTGGGAGGCTTTCTTTGGTGGGTGTATTGTGGCCTTACAGCACTTATGCAAGGTTGTACAATATCTCTCCTTTTTTGTTTGTCATTTACCTAAATTGGAAAAATATATTGGTATCAATAAAACTGAAATTTAAAAAATATGCTACAAACCAACAAGAGTTGGAAAGTGCATAAAAAAATGCCATTATTGAAATCTTTTAGACAACCTGCATTGTATCCTGATAATAAAAATTATAAACCAATTTTTTTATGAATAAACCAAGTGAAAATGATCCGGATAATTACCTGGTCAACAAAATTTTTGAAGATAATTTTTTGGAGATAACAAATAAATACACCAAAGGAAAACTGATTGATATTGGTTGTGGGGTAAAGCCCTATAAAGATATGTTGAGTCACTTGGTTACAGAACATGTTGGAGTTGACCACCAAATTACGGTGCATGATAAATCGAATATAGATTTGTTTGGAACAGCATATAAAATACCTGCAGATGAAAATTCATTCGATAGCGCTATCTGTACTGCAGTACTGGAGCATTTGGAAGAACCCGAACAGGCAATCAGGGAATGTCATCGTGTACTAAAGAAAGGCGGGTATGCTATTTACTCTGTGCCATTTATCTGGCAGCTTCACGAGCAACCAAGGGATTTTTTCCGGTATTCAAAATATGGGTTACAATATCTTTTTGAAAAGGTAGGCTTTGAAGTAATTGAGGTAAGGCCTTTATCTGGTTTTGCGGTAACGTTTATTCAGTTGCACCTTTACATCATCAAGGGTAAGTTTGAAAAAGGGATCATTAAAAAAATGGGCATTATCCGTTTGTATTCTTACCTGATGCAACGTTTTGGCCTCTTTTTAAATAAACGGGATAACACAAAAGAGTGGACCTGGATGTACACTGTAGTAGCGAAAAAATAACAGACTTGAAAAGTAAATTAATTCTTCATATTCTGGCTCCCGACAAATTTACCCTGCCGCTTATTCCTTATCTCAATAAAGAAATGGAGGGCTACCAGCAGGTGTTTTTGGCTATCAGCAAACCAGCCGATGAATCGATATGTGCATTACCAAACGTTTTCTACCTGAAAAATCCACACAAAAAACATTTTTTCAGCAACACAAGATTGGTTTTACATTATTTTAGAAAAGCCTCTAAAATAATTATTCATGGCAACCCCATTCTCTATTATTTTTATCTTTTTCAATTTGCAATACAAAAAACATACTGGGTAATTTATGGACATTCAGATCTGGGAACAATAGAGTCGAACAAAGAAAAAAGTATTCACTATTATATAAAAAAAAGGATGCTGAAAAAGATGTTTGCACATATCACCCATATTGAAGGTGATGCTGCAACTGCCAATGAAATTTTTTCTTCAAAAGCCAGGCTTTTTTATAGCCCCATGTACTTAACCAATGTAATTAATACAGAAGAGTATAAACCTGAGCCAAGCGGCTCTGCAACCAAAAATATTTTGATGGGCAATTCTACTGACCCCAGCAACTGCCATTTTGAAATGTTTGATTTATTGCTACCCTACAAGGATCAGGATATTTTAATTTATTGCCCCTTATCTTATGGGCCTTATATAGCGTATAGGGATAGTGTAATAAAAAAAGGGATAGAACTTTTCAACGATAAATTTATTCCGCTCATCCAATTTATGTCGCTTGCTGAGTACCGTAGTTTTTTAAACAGTATAGATGTAGCAGTTTTCAATCACAAAAGCCAAACCGCAATGGGGGTAACTACTTCTTTATTAGCTATGGGTAAAACAGTTTTTGCAGATGCTGGTACCACTTCGTTTCATTCATTAACAGCAAGAGGCTTTTGCATTTTTGATATTAACGAACTCAAGCAAGGGCAGCTACTAAGCTTTCATAATGTGATGCCTAATGTAAATTTGATAAATAAATATTACAGCATTGAAGCATTAAAAGAATCTTACTTACATATTTATGAAAGTTAAAAATGCATGGTTCCTTTTAATGTAAACAATAAATCTATTTCATCTTTCATCTAAACAATAAATAAATGTGCGGAATATCCGGAATAGTAAATAATTCACAACAGTTTTTTAGTAGTGATGCTATTAAGTTAATGACTGATGCAATTAGCCATAGAGGGCCCAATGATGTGGGATATATTTTATTTAGCGATGATGAAAAAGCACAATTACTGGGAGATACTGATACTCCCAAGGAAGTGTATGAAAGTAAAATATCCTACACTCCAAACAGAGCCATTAATGATATTAAATCTACCTCGTTTACACTGGCATTAGGGCATCGCAGGCTTTCAATAATTGATTTGTCAACTTTTGGGCATTTACCCATGAGTTATGATAATGGCAGATACTGGATTACGTTTAATGGAGAAATTTATAACTATAAGGAGCTTAAAAAAGAATTGCTTGCACTGGGGTATTCATTTGTTTCGCAAACAGATACCGAAGTTATATTGGCAGCCTATATGGAATGGGGTATCAACTGCCAGCAAAAATTTAATGGCATGTGGGCCTTTAGTATTTATGATACGGAAACCAAAGAATTGTTTTTATCCAGAGACCGGTTTGGCATTAAGCCATTGTATTATTGGGCCAGTTCGCAAAAAGCATTTTGCTTTGCAAGCGAAATAAAACAATTTACTTTTTTACCCGGATGGAAAGCAATACTCAACGGTCAAAGGGGCTTTGATTATTTGATGTACAATATGACTGACCACACAGAGGCTACCATGTTTAAAGGCGTTTTTCACCTTCCTGCAGGGCATTATTTTAAATGTCATATCAACAATATACAGCCCGATGCCTCAGGAAAAGTAATTACAAAAAAATGGTATCAACCAGTATTCAAAAAGTATGAAGGCAGTTTTAAGCAGGCATCACAAGGCTTTGAAACTCATTTTAAAAATGCGGTAAAAGAACATTTAATTTCAGATGTGCCTGTTGGTTCAGCCCTTTCTGGTGGTTTAGATTCTTCAGCCATTGTATGTGAAATTAATAATTTATTAAAAGAAGAAGGCAAGGCTGATATTCAAAAAACGTTTTCCTATTGCTCTTCGGATGAACGGTACAATGAAAAAAAATGGATTGATGAAGTGATTAAGGTAACCAACGTTAATGCCCATTATGTGTCGCTGAATGGCAATGAGGTATTTGAAAAAACAGAAGATTTAATTTGGTTTAATGATGAGCCTACACAAAGCCAGAGTGTACTGGCAAGTTTTAAAGTATATGAAAACGCTAAAGAAAATAATGTGAAAGCCCTTATTAACGGTCAGGGGGCTGATGAATATTTAAGCGGTTATGGGGCTTTCAATATATTTAGAAGGGTGCATTTACTCAAAAACTTTAAATTTAAAAAGCTTAATCAGGAAATTACAAATTCATCTAACCAATCTGCAACATCTATATCCAAAGCCTACTTGCAACTTATTTATCACCTGGTGCCAGATTGTATAAAAAGGTATTTCAGTAGAAAAACAAAAAATTATCAACATATATTTTCTGTTATTTCATTAACTCAGTTAAAAGCTAAAGAGCAACATCCATACGACAACATTCCTTACAAAAGCGATAGTGTTTTTAATATTGCTCATAAACAATTGTTATATGATCCCTTACAGAAATATCTGCGTTTTGAAGACAGGATGTCAATGGCTAATTCAATAGAAGCAAGGGTCCCTTTTTTAGATCATCGACTGGTAGAGTTTTCTACCAAATTACCGGTAGATTATTTAGATGGACAAGGAGAGTTAAAAAAAATAATGCTTCATGGATTGAAGAATATTTTGCCAATTGCAATACTTCAACGCAAAGACAAAATTGGCTTTATTACATCCGAAGAAAATTGGGTGCGAAAAGAATTTACAAAAGAGTTTAGGGAAATGCTTGATCAGTCTATCGCATCATCAAAAGGGATTATAAAGCCTAGTGCCTTACTGTATTTTGACAAAGTGGTAGCTGGTGCTATTCCATTCACCTACAATTATTGGCGGTTTATCCAATTTGGTCTTTGGATGCGTAAGTTTAATGTAGAGTTAGAATAACCTGGCAGGTTAAAACTACCATTTAATTGCTTTTGCTTCATTATGTGTAACAATGCAATTCGGTAATTTTTTTTTGAATAATTAATTGAAGCCGCAAAATCTTATATAGTTTGGTAAATAGAAAAAACAGGGGTACATAAAAAATTCTAAAAATTTAAATGCAAAGCAAAAATAAAACCAACCCCTTCTTCAGCAAATGTACAGGCTGCCCTGAATAAGCATTTTTATACGATAGGCAACAACTAAAAAACAGCAGTACTACAAAAAATCAACTGATTTTTTATCTAATTTCCAATAAATAAAAAATGGAGTCAAAAAAAATATTAATAGTCAGCAGCACTTTTTATCCGGAAAATAGTCCAAGGTCGTTTCGTACAACCGAACTGGTAAAAGAATTTTGCAGGCAAGGGCACCAGGTTACTTTGTATACCATTAAAAACGATGAGCAGCATATTCCAATTGAAAAAGAATTTGGCGTTAACATCAAGGATCTGGGCAAAAGAAAATTGCCCAATATAAATGTAGGATCCGGATCAAAACTGGCGGTGCTTTTTAAAAGGGTAATAAACAGAACCTTACTGCAGTTAATTCATTATCCCGATATTGAATTAATGTTTAAAGTAAAAAAAGCGTTGAAGCAGGAAAGCGGATACGACCTGATGATTTCAATTGCCGTACCACATGCAAATCATTGGGGAGTGGCCTGGGCCCGTACCAAACAGCACCCTATTGCCACTACCTGGGTGGGTGATTGCGGCGATCCGTTTATGGGGGTAACCCAGCATGATAGCTTTGGCAAAATGTTTTATTTTAAATACCTGGAAAAATGGTTTTGCAAAAAAGCCGATTTTATTTCCATCCCCATCCTTTCAACCATGGGAACCTATTATCCCGAATTTCATCATAAAATTGTGGAGATTCCACAGGGGTTTAGGTTTGAAGATATCCAAATAGAAAAAAAAACACCCAACAATAAAGTACCCACTTTTGCATTTGCCGGTATATTTATGCGTACCACCCGTAACCCTACCAACCTGGTAGAGTACCTCATTAAAAAAAATATCGACTTTAAATTTATAGTGTATACCCGAACGCCGGAATTGCTATTGCCTTATCAGGAAATATTAAAAGAGAAATTAGAAATCAGGAATTATATTCCCCGGCTTGCATTATTAAATGAATTAAGTACTACCGATTTTTTAATCAATATCGGTTTTGATCCTGAAAATCACGTGCCCAGTAAACTGATCGATTATCATTTAACCGGAAGGCCCATCCTGTCGTTTGCCAGTAATGAAATTGATGAAAATAAATTGGATGCCTTTTTAAATGGCGACTACTCAGGTGCATTTGCATTTAATAATTTTGATAAATACAAAATTGAAAATGTAAGTAAATCGTTTTTAAAACTTTTGGCTAAAAACTGATATGTCAAAGTCAATAAACAGCCAATCTCATTGGAATTTATTTTTACTGTTTCCAATATATGCTGCTTACTATGCACTTAAATCTTACAAAGCAACTTGGGCAAAAAATATTATATGGGCATTTGTTGTATTTTATGGGTTTACAATTGGAACTTCCAAAGAAATAGCAGCTGGTTCTGATGGCGGTACGGCAGATATTTTCAGATATGCCCAGGGGGTTAAGGATTTGCATGAAAAATCGCTTAGTTTTTCAGAAATAAAAAAACTGTATGCAGAGAATGAGGACATTGATATTTTAAATTTAACCATCAGTATCATTGTATCAAGGATAACGGATAATTTGCAATTGTTGGCGGCCGTTTATGGATTGATTTTTGGCTTCTTTTTTTCAAGGAATATTTGGTTTGTATTAGAACGTGTGAAAGGCGAAATAAAACCAATTATTTTAATATTAATTGCTGCCTATTTTCTGGTAAACCCTTTTTGGAATATTGGGGGCTTTCGGTTTTGGACAGCAACGCATATATTCATTTACGGCCTTTTACCTTATTTGTATAAAGGTCAAAAAAAAGGAATCTTCATCAGTTCGCTTTCGGTCCTTGTTCATTTTTCGTTTACATTACCAGTATTATTTTTATGGCTGTATGTGTTAATAGGTAACAGAACTGTTTTTTATTTTGTGTTTTTTATTTCATCCATTATTACTTCCGAATTTAATATAACCACCTTTAATGCATTTATTGAAGCCAATGCACCAGAGAAAGTTGTAACAAGAACATCGGGTTATCGAAATGAAGAATCTGTTGAAGAATTCAGAGAAGGCGGTGAAAATGCTCAAATTGATAATACGGTGCAAATTAGCTGGCATGCTCGGTTTTATCAAAAGGCACTCAAATGGTCGCTTATGGCGTTCCTGATATTTCTTTTTTTTAGGCGCAAAGTCATCAAACAATTTAGTGCCAGTATTTATAACAGTTTCAACTTTACGTTGCTGTTTTGGGGCTTTGCAAATATCATGAGTTCCATCCCCTCGGGTGGCCGTTATTTAACAGTTGCAGCACTTTCTGCATTGCCATTAATCATCTTTTTTTTACATAACCGTAAAAAAGAAAAGATGTTAAGCAACCTGATAGTAGTAGCCTATCCGGCACTTCTGTTATTTATTATAGTTTCTATCAGGGTGGGTTTTTATTCCATTACTTTAAAAACACTTTTAAATCCGATTATTGTATTATTTATGGACAACAATGTTACGTTGAACGATTTGATAAAATAGGATTTATCAGTTGATTGCTATCCATCCAAATTGAAACCAGCTGCCTGTTTTTAAAGTGGAGGCGTATATCAAAAAATAGGTGCTGAGTTTACAAAATCAGGATATTACAAAATCTGACTTTGAAATCATCCTGATCAATAATAAAAAAAGGGTTATAACAATTTTCTAAAAAAAATAAATGAAAAAATTAATAGTAGATTTTGACAATACGATTTCAGTTACCTATAATGGAGATTACCCCAACAGTAAGCCCGTATTGGAATTGATTGAGCAATTAAAAAAATACAAAGCAGCAGGATTTTACATAGTTATTCAATCTGCCAGAAACATGCGTACCTACGAAGGCAACCTGGGGCAAATCAATAAGTACACATTGCCAATTATGATTGAATGGCTGGCAAAATACGAAGTGCCTTATGATGAAATATTAGTGGGTAAACCCTGGTGTGGTTTCGATGGATTTTATATTGATGACTCCGCAGTACGACCTACAGAATTTTTGAGTAAAAGTTTTGAAGAAATTACGGCAATGCTTAAAGAAGAAAAAGAAAAGATTACTGCATTATGCAAATAATTACTTCGGCTGCATATTTATCTGGCGATTTAAAATCGGAATTCGGATCAATTCCTCCATCCTTTCTGCCTTTAAAAAACAACCGGTTATTTACCCATCAGGTTGAGTTTTTAAAGCAAGCTTCCGATGCAATTTATCTTACGGTGCCGCAATCTTTTAAGATTGATCCGTTTGACGATACACTGATTGTAAATGCAGGGGTTGAGTTAATAAGAGTGCCCGATAATTTATCATTATCCAACTCCATCCTGCATGCCATCCATGTTATTAATAAGCCAAATGACCCGGTACTAATTTTACATGGCGATACTCTATTTAAAACGTATCCTCAAAATGCAGACAGTGTTTATGTTGCTCATACAAAAGATAATTATAACTGGGGCAATGTAAGCTTAGGTGCTAATAACGACCTCAGTGAAGTGTATGCAGGGTTGTTTTATTTTTCCAATCAGGCCTTGTTTGTTGAATGCCTTAAAAATACTGCTGCTGATTTTATTACTTCGGTTGAAGCCTATGCTCAAAAGCAATCCTTGCATTTGGCATTCGAAAATAGTTGGATGGATTTTGGTCATGCAAATACCTATTTCAGATCCAAGGCAAACATGACCACCGAAAGGGTGTTTAATAATCTTTCCATCGATCATTTTACAGTAAAAAAATTTTCCGACGATTCAATAAAAATGAATGCAGAAGCAAACTGGTTTGCAACTGTACCAGCAAGGATAAAAAAATACACACCCAATCTCATTACTACTTTTTCAGGAGAAAAGGAAGGCTACGAATTAGATTATCTGTATTTAAATACCTTGGCCGAATTGTATGTGTTTGGACAAAATGATCCATTTGTTTGGAGTAATATTTTTCGTTCCTGCGAAATATTTATGGAGGAATGC
>JANPAP010000364.1:0-1914 GCA_031429975.1 Chitinophagaceae bacterium | reverse complement strand
GTGCAAGTCACCTTTACATTCAATATTTAAATCAATATTTCCGTGCCGGGATAATTGATCGAGCATGTGATCAAAAAAAGCAATGCCGGTATTGATAGCAGATTTTCCTGTTCCATCAAGATTGATTGTAATTGCAATTTTTGTTTCGTTTGTATTTCGATTATGAACCAACTTTCTTGCAGGTAATTTTAAATACTGATAAATATCAACCCAGTTATTTGTTTCCAGCACAATAACATTTTCTCTGAGTTCATTACTATTATCAACGGTTGTTGCAACAGTTAAATTAGGGTTTAACCACAATCCTTTACAACCCAAATTTTTTGCAAGTTGCATATCGCTTAAGCGGTCGCCAATTACAAAAGAATTTTCTACATCATAATCTGCATTATTGATTATCTCTGAAAGCATTGCTGTTCCCGGCTTTCTGGAAGGCAACTTATCTTTTTCAAAACTACGATCAATAAATATTTTACTAAAATGTATTCCTTCATTTTGCAAACTATTCATAATAAAATGCTGTACCGGCCAAAAGTTTTTTTCTGGAAAAGATGTGGTTCCTAATCCATCCTGGTTGGTTACCATCATCAATTCAAAATTTAATTCGGCTGCAATTTTACCCAGGTAAGTAAACAGCCCCGGACAGAATTCCAGTTTTTCAAAAGCATCAATCTGATGATCGGGTGGTTCTTTAATTAACACCCCATCCCGGTCAATAAATAAAATCCGTTTTGGAATAGGATTAGCTTTTTCGTTGCTGTTCTGATTTGTGTCTAAATTATTTTCCATAATTTTTT
Source organism: Chitinophagaceae bacterium (assembly GCA_031429975.1). GTDB lineage: Bacteria > Bacteroidota > Bacteroidia > Chitinophagales > Chitinophagaceae > Ferruginibacter. The sequence continues at coordinate 1,117 of JANPAP010000364.1, read as the reverse complement.
AATAAATTAATCAACAATAAATTTTCTGCCTCCGTACCAATTGTAATGCGCAAACAATTGTTGCAATTAATATCTTTTGTACGATTACGTACCACAACTTTATGTTGTGTTAGATAATTATAAATGGCATTGGCATCTTTAAATTTTACCAGTATAAAATTAGCATCGCTGGGATAAATAGCTTCAACAAATAAGCATTCCTTTAAGGCATTTATCAAATATTCTTTTTGAGTTACAACCAGCCGAATCCATTCATTAATAAGGTCGGTATTTTGTAAAGCTTCCAGAGCTAATAGTTGCGAAGCCCCATTGATATTATAGGGAGGTTTTACTTTATTAAACAAATCAATTACATCCATGGATGCATAACCCAAACCAAGTCGCAAACCTGCAAGTCCCCATGCTTTTGACAAAGTTTGCAGTATCATTAAATTTGGATATTCGGTAAGCTCCTGAATAAATGTTTTTTGTTTAGAGTAGTTGATATACGCCTCATCAATCAAAACCAATCCTTTAAAATTATTCAACAACAATTCCACATCATCCTTGTGCATGCTGTTACCAGTGGGGTTATTGGGCGAACAGATAAATATCAATTTTGTATTTTCATCCACCGCATTTAAAACAGCAGTAACATCTATTTGAAAATTATTCAACAAATTTATTTTCTTAACAGCCACATCATTTATTGCTGCACTCACTTCATACATACCATAGGTAGGCGGACAAATAATTACATTATCTGTAGCCGGATTACAAAATATCCTAAAGGCCAAATCAATTACTTCATCGCTTCCATTACCGATAAAAATATTCTCGGCAGGTACCCCTTTTATTTTGGCCAATTGAAATTTTAATTGCCATTGCAAGGGATCGGGATAACGATTAAATGCTTGCTCTAAAGGCGATCCAAATGGGTTTTCGTTGGCATCTAACCATACCGATGCGGTTCCCGTAAACTCGTGTCTTGCAGAAGAATAGGGTTGCATATTCCGAATATTTTCTCTTACCAGATTTTGTAATTCAAATTCCATTGTATTGATATTATTAGCATTATTTTTTGTTCAACTATTTTTCTGCAGCCTAACTGTTACCGCATTTTTATGTGCATCCAATC